>JBKHBA010000206.1:0-5131 GCA_046542595.1 Bacteroidales bacterium
TGGGGAGGCTATGGAGGCTGGGGAGGCTATGGAGGCTGGGGAGGCTATGGAGGCTATGGAAGATGGAGAGGCTGGAAAATGATTACAGCAGACCCGCTGCTTTCAGGTGTCCCGCCATCTGTTCCTGCAGTTCCGCTGCCCTGGCCGCTGCTACCTCTGCATATTTTTCAGTATTATCAGCAAAGATTATTCCCCTTGAAGAGTTAACCAGCAGGCCACAGCTCTGGTTCATACCATGTTCAACAACCTCATCGAGACTCCCACCCTGTGCACCTACGCCGGGTATCAGCAGGAAATGACCGGGAACGGTCTTCCTTATCTCTGAAAGCATCTCAGCTCTTGTTGCTCCCACCACGTACATTATATTATCTCCGGTTCCCCATTTCTTTGAAACACGAAGAACCTTCTCAAACAACTTCTCTCCCTCATCTGTGTGGTACTGGAAATCATCAGCACCCTTATTTGAGGTAAGAGCCAGCAGAATAACCCACTTCTCACTGTAACCAAGAAAAGGGCTTACCGAGTCCTCCCCCATATATGGAGCAACGGTTACCGCATCAAAGTCCATATTCTCAAAGAAAGTCCTGGCATAAAGCTTTGATGTATTTCCTATATCCCCTCTTTTTGCGTCAGCTATAAGGAAAATGCCTGGGTGTGCGTCCCTGAGATAATCCACTGTCCGCTTAAGGCTTATCCACCCCTCAGCACCTCTTGATTCATAAAAAGCCATATTGGGCTTATATGCCACTGCATAGCGATGCGTAGCCTCAATAATGCCCCTGTTAAACTCAAACACCGGATCCTCCCTGTCAAGCAGGCAGGCAGGAATTTTATCAATGTCAGAATCAAGGCCTATACACAGGAAAGATTTTTTTGTCTGTATCTTTTTAAACAAGTCGTCAGCATTCATATATAAGAGGTTTAAAGATTGTTTTCTTCAAGGCGTTCAGCATTCTCTGCCATCTGCAGCCTGTCGATTATCTCCTGTATATTACCGTTCATCACCGATTCAAGGTTATACATGGTAAGGTTGATCCTGTGATCCGTCACCCTGCCCTGGGGATAATTATATGTCCTGATCTTGGCCGAGCGGTCGCCGGTAGACACCATTGTCTTTCTTTTGGATGATATTTCATCGAGGTATTTCTGGTACTCCAGGTTATACAGCCTTGTCCTCAGCTCCTTCATTGCCCTGTCAAGGTTCTTCAGCTGCGACTTCTCATCCTGGCAGGTAACAACAATGCCGGTGGGCACGTGTGTCAGCCTTATTGCCGAGTAGGTGGTGTTAACAGACTGTCCACCGGGACCAGAGGCACAGTATGTGTCCTTTCGTATATCTTCCGGTTTCACCTCCACATCAAACTCATCTGCTTCGGGCAGCACGGCCACCGTTGCAGCCGATGTATGAACCCTTCCCTGTGTTTCTGTCTGCGGCACCCGCTGAACACGGTGCACTCCCGATTCGTATTTCATGACCCCGTAAACACCTTTGCCGCTGACGGCAAAAACTATTTCCTTATAGCCTCCCACCGTTCCTTCGGTTATGGTGTTCACTTCCACCTTCCAGTTCCTTTCATCACAATACTTTGAATACATCCTGAACAGGTCGCCGGCAAAGATACTGGCTTCATCACCACCGGTGCCGGCCCTTATCTCCACCACTGCATTCTTGTCATCCTCAGGATCGGCAGGCAGGAGAAGGAACTTTATCTCTTCTTCCATTGCCGGCAGTTTATCATTCAGCTCTTCCAGTTCAGCCTTGGCCATCTCCCTTAGTTCGGGGTCCTTTTCTTCAGCAAGGATGGATTTTGCGGAGTCTATATTGGAGATAACATTTTCATATTTATTATATGCCTCCACTATCGGCTCCAGGTCTTTATACTCCTTATTCAGCCTGACATACCTTTTCATGTCGGCAATAATATCAGGTTCGGTTATAAGCCTGCCAACCTCTTCAAACCTTTCTTTTACACCCCTGAGTTTTTCAAGGATAATATTATCTGCCATAAAAAAATAATTTATTAATAATCCCAGCTCCCTTCTTCACCCTTTATTGTAAGCTTCTTTCCGCTGCCTGGTTCACAATGACCTATAATCTTCGCATCCAGGTTGAATGAAGAGGCAATATCCATTACCCTCCGGGCATGATCCGGGGCAATATATATCTCAAACCTGTGCCCCATATTGAATACCCTGTACATCTCTTTCCAGTCCGTTCCTGACTCTTCCTGTATTATACGGAACAGGGGCGGTATATCAAAGAGGCTGTCTTTTATTATATGTATATCATTCACAAAATTCATCACTTTCGTCTGCGCCCCACCAGAGCAATGTATCATGCCATGAATATGTGGTGCCAGCTCTTCAATCACCCTCCTGATAACAGGGGCATATGTTCTTGTAGGCGACAGCACCAGTTTTCCGGCATCCAGCCCCAGCCCTTCTATCTTATCGGTCAGACTGTAACTACCTGAATAAACAAGATCTTTATCCATCCCCTGATCATAGCTTTCCGGGTACCTGTCTGCCAGGTAAGAAGCAAAAACATCATGCCTGGCTGAAGTAAGGCCGTTGGACCCCATGCCGCCGTTATAGCCTGCTTCATATCTTGTCTGCCCGCTGGACGAAAGGCCAATAATAACATCGCCTGCTGAGATCTTATCGTTTGTTATTATTCCTGATCTTTTCATGCGGGCTGTTACTGTTGAATCCACTATCACCGTCCGTACCAGGTCGCCCACATCGGCTGTCTCGCCACCTGCCAGGTAAACACCCACTCCCTGCTCCCTCAGCTGCTCCAGCACTTCTTCCGTTCCGGTAATTATTGCTTTAATTACCTCGCCGGGCACCAGTTTTTTATTCCTGCCTATGGTTGATGAAAGAATGATATTATCAGTAACCCCTACACATAGCAGGTCGTCGATATTCATGATAACGGCATCCTGGGCTATACCTTTCCACACATCCAGATCTCCCGTTTCCCTCCAGTAGATATAGGCCAGCGAGGATTTTGTACCGGCACCATCGGCATGCATTATATTGCAGTAGTCCGGATCGCCTCCCAGTATATCTGGCAGGACCTTACAGAATGCGCCGGGAAACAGTCCCCTGTCCATATCCTTTATAGCATGATGTACATCATCCTTTGATGCCGAAACACCTCTTTTAGCGTATCTGGATTCTTTGTTCATATGCTCATTTTACAGGATGCAAATTTACTAAAATAAACTGACTTTGATAAATGTTAAATAATGTAAAATCTCCTAGCCGGGCTACCCTGGAAAGAATAAGAACATTACCTTTATACAGCTAACCGGTAACTACCGGTTTGGTCATTCAAAAAATTATAAGAAATATCAAAATAAAGAAACCATCATACTACTTATTAATAAATATCTATAAACGAAAAAAAACGGGCATAAAATTTTATGTGCTGAATTTTTGTGACAAAAAACCTTAAGCAAATGAAAAACAAAAGCATTATCAGCTGCCTGATTCTTTCCATGAGTTTTCTTTTCACGGCTCAGGCCCAGAACTCCGATTACAGGAGCCTGCTGCCCGAGAGCATCATGGACATGATAATAGGTGAGGCCTCGGGCGAGACGGCCATGACCCATATAATTGAGATGGGAGCCTATAACCATAACAGGCCGGCGAGTGAGTACAGCGGCAATTTCCTTGAGACCGACTATGTTATTTCAAAACTCAGGGAATACGGTCTTGATGATATTAAGATCAACAGGTATCCCGGTGGAAGCTACTGGGATGGTATAAGCGGTGAGCTATGGGAAGTGAGTCCGGGACTCTCAAAACTGGCTGATTACAAGGACCTGACAGCCATGCTGGCCTCAGGCAGCACCAATACCGATGTTGAAGCGGAACTGGTATGGGCAGGCGAAGGCAGCGAGGAAGAGATTATTAAGGCAGATGTGGAAGGCAAGGTAGTGCTGTCTTCAGGTTCACCGAGGATGGTGCATAATAATGCCCTTAAACATGGAGCGCTGGGAATTGTGAGTTTTTATTCACCAAGGCCTCTGGAAATACCACTGGGCATACCCATTACCGGTATAGCCGGAAGAGGCGGATCAGAGGAAAACAATACATTCGGATTTCTGCTTCCCCCCAGGGAAGGGCACATATTGCGCGACAGGTTGCTGCGCGGAGAAAAGATAAAGGTTAGTGCAAAAGTCAGGTCACAGATGCTCGACTACCAGCTTGAAGTTCCGGAATGTGTTATAAAGGGCAGTAAGCCCGGTGCAGAGGAATTAATACTGACAGCCCACCTTTTTGAAGGGTATGTCAAGCAGGGAGCCAATGATAATATATCCGGTTCGGCAGCCATTCTGGAGGTGGCAAGAATGCTTCAATCCATGATAGAGGAAGGGAAAATAGACAGGCCTGAAAGGAGTATAAGGTTTATCTGGGTACCCGAATTTTCAGGCACCATACCATGGGTTAAAGAACATATGGAACTGATGGACAAAACCCTGTGCAATATAAACCTGGATATGGTTGGACTTAATATGGCCGACAGTAAATCATTCCTGTGTATGCAGCGCACAACCTACGGCAATGCACATTACCTTAACGATGTGATGGAAAACTATTATGAGTACGTTGGAATAACCAACAGGGAAGGTCTGGCCATATCAGGGCGCGGTGGCTTCCTTAAGCGTATCGTTGCCCCCAGTGGCACCGATCAGCCTTTCTATTACAGCATTGATGACCATTACGGTGCATCTGACCACGAGGTGTTCAATGACCCGGCCGTGGGTGTACCGGGCATAATGATGATTACCTGGCCCGACCTGTACTACCATACTTCTCAGGACAGGGCAGATAAATGTGACCCCACACAGATGAAACGAGTATGTGTGATAGCTGCTGCTGCTGCCTATACCATTGCCGGGGCGGATGAGGAGATGGCCATTAAAATATGCAGCGAGATTGCCGGCAATGCCTCCGGCAGGATAGGTGCTCAGCTGCGCAGGGCAACGGAGCTGCTGGACAGAGCCGATACCGGATCATTCAGGGATATGTGGTTCAGGGGATACAGGTATATCGAAGCTGCCATTCTCAATGAAAAAGCTACTATCATGTCGGTCCATGAACTGGGATTGGAAGATGACGG
>JBKHBA010000207.1:0-5053 GCA_046542595.1 Bacteroidales bacterium
ATCCGGATTAACCGGATTCTTGATAAAAACGGGTATATCGAGTCCCCTCAGACTATCAGCCAGTTCCTGTACTGCAAAAGGGTTGGCCACGGTGCGTGCTCCTATCCATAATATATCAATTTCATGTTTCAGGGCTTCTTTAACATGCCATACATTGGCCACCTCGGTAGCCGTCAGCATGCCCGTTTCCTCTTTTACCCTTTTCATCCACGGCAGGGCTACCGACCCCATGCCTTCAAAGGTGCCGGGCCTTGTTCTGGGCTTCCATATCCCCGCCCTGAATATCTTAATACCCATGCCTGCCAGTCCCCGGGCCGTCTCAAGCACCTGTTCCTCCGATTCCGCGCTGCAGGGACCTGAAATAACCATTGGCTTTTTCTCTTTCCCGAAAAGACCGTTTTCCTTGAGATACAGTTTATCTTTCATATGCTCATTTGTTTACTTTATTAATTACTGTATTAATAATGCCATAAGGCCAGCCGGCTCACCATCTAAATAATAGATTTTCGCCTGGTTCATGCTTGTTTCTTTATATAATTCTTTCTATAGCTTCTTTAATTCTTGATTCCTTAACACATAAGGATGTTCTTATATACTTCTGACCGTTAGCCCCGAACACCAGCCCGGGGGCAATAAACAGATGATGCCGGTTAAGGCAGTAGTCTGAAAACTCATATGAATCAGCAAAACCGGCGGGTATCTCAGACCAGAGGAACATACCGGACTGACCGTCACTGGTTTTACATCCGTATGCAGACAACAGCTCATATACAAGTTTCTGTCTCCTCCTGTAAATAGTATTTAGCTCATTATACCATGATTCATCCATCTGCAAAGCCTTTACAGCAGCTTTCTGTACAGGCAGGAACATACCCGAATCCATATTGCTTTTAATTCTTAATACATTATTTATATGTTCAGCATGACCCACGAGCATGCCTGTTCTCCACCCTGCCATATTATAGGACTTGCTCAATGAATTAAGCTCAAGCACATTATCAAAGTCCATATCCGCGGAAAGCAGGCTAAGATGTTTGTCATTAAGTATAAAACTATAAGGATTATCATTGATAACCAGTATATTGTGCTTACGGGCAAAGAGAACAATTTCCCTGAATTTTTCTTCAGTGGCAGTCTGTCCGGAGGGCATATTCGGATAATTAATCCACATCAGTTTAATCCCCTGCATGTCCTTATGCTCAATATTTTCCAGGTCAGGAAGCCAGTTATTATCACTGTTAAGGTCATAATAAACAGACCTGGCACCGCATAATCCTGCTGCTGCAGCATAAGCAGGATACCCGGGATCGGGAATCAGTACTGCATCCCCCCTGTTCAGGTAAGCCATACTGATATGCATAATACCCTCTTTTGATCCTATCAGGGGCAGAACCTGGCTACCAGGATCAATATCTACTCCAAAATACTTCCTATACCAGTCTGAAATGGCATTTCTCAGCTCTTTTATACCCCGGTAAGGCTGGTAACCGTGGACACCCTGCTCATTTAAATTGTCTGCCAGGGCCGTGATTACCTCAGCAGGCGGGGCAATATCCGGATTCCCGATAGCCAGGTTAATTATATCATCACCAGCGGCGACCATTCTACGGATAAGTTCCATCTTAACCGAGAAGTAGTACTCTCTTACCTGTTTTGTCCTGTTTGCTGCCTGTACCATATGTATAAAATAAAAAAGGCCCCTCGCGGAGGGACCATCATCAGTTATTTAATATACGAATATATCCCTCCTACCTTAATTACTTAAGTAATAATAGTAGTAGAAGAAATAGTTATTCGCAGTTGTCATCATGCATTTATTTGATGACAAATGTAAGCCTGTTTTATTTAAATGCAAACATTTAATTTATAATTTTTTATTTTCCTTAATATTTTTGACGGTATTATGTATTATTGCATCCAGCAATATGAAAAAAGCAGAAAGATATAAGGGTATAATAGAGTATTTTCTTGAGAACAGGCCTGTTGCAGAAACTGAACTTATCTATACCAGTCCATATGAGCTTATCGTTGCAGTGATATTGTCAGCCCAGTGCACCGATAAACGGGTTAACATCATAACAAAGGAGTTATTCAGTCGTTTTCCGGCAGCAGGTGATATGGCATCAGCCGGTATTGAAGAGATTTACGAATATATTAAATCCTGCTCATACCCAAATAATAAGGCCAGATACCTTAAGGAGATGTCGGAAATGCTTGTAAGGGAGTTCAATAATAAGGTACCTTCGGAAATCGATGAGCTTCAAAGGCTTCCGGGTGTTGGCCGTAAAACAGCCAATGTTATTGCTTCAGTGATATATAATAAACCTGCCATGGCCGTCGACACCCATGTGTTCAGGGTATCGGCACGAACAGGACTGACAGACAATGTCAGGACTGCCCTGGCAGCTGAAAAACAGCTTGTATCCAATATACCCGAAAAGCTGATTCCGCTTGCACATCACTGGCTTATCCTGCACGGAAGGTATGTATGCAAGGCCAGAAACCCATTATGTGATGAATGTGGCATAAGTAAATATTGTAAATATTACAGCCGTAGAAAAAAATTATAAGTAAATTTGACTGTATGGCAACAAAAGATAAAACAGGGGATCTGATAAGGGAAAATGCCGAGCTGAGGGACAGGATCTACCGCCTCGAAAAGCATCAAGGAGAACAAAAGAACAGCAATTTTGATATCGAAGAGCTGCGAAAAGAGAAGGTATTGCTTGAAACACTTATTGATCTTACTCCCGAAAGCATTGTACAAACAGCAAAGGACGGCACTGTTGAAAGGGTTAACAGGGAGTTTACCAGGCAGTTCGGCTATACAAATGAAGAGGCCCTGGGAAAAAACATTGATGAGCTGATTGTTCCGGAGGAGTTAAAAAAGGAAGCTATCAGCTTCACAAAAAAATTTGCCGGTGACGAAGGCATAAAAACAGAGTCGGACGCATACATAAAGACAGAGACATACAGGGTAAACAAAGACGGCAAAAAGCTATATGTTTCTATGATGGTACAAGCTGCAGTTATTGACGGTAAAGTAAGTTCATTATTTGCTGTTTACCGCAATCTGTCAGGCCGGAAAAAGGACGACGACACAAAATCAGTAATATATAATATATCGGCAGCGGCCCTTACCATGACTGAATTTTCCGATATATTCAAGAATATAAAGGAAGAGATAAGTAAAATATGGGATATAAAGAATTTTTATATTGTCCTGTACAATAAAGAATCACAGACACTTTCACTTCCATACTACCAGGATGAGAAGGATTATTTTGAAGAGGTACCGGTAAAAAACACCATGACGGGATGGCTGATAAAAGAGAACAGGCCGGTTCTTCTGAAGATGGCTGATATAGATGAGCTGGAGCAAAAAGGAGAGGTAGCACTGATAGGTACGCCATGTAAATTATGGCTGGGTGTGCCCCTGAGCATTGGTAACGAAGTAATAGGCGCAATGGTATTGCAGGATTATTATGATGAGGAGGCCTTTACCAACGATGACCTGCGCCTGCTCCACCTTATTGGCAACCAGATAGCCCTGGCAATACAACGTAAACGAATGCTTAATAACCTGATAGCAGAAAGGCGTAAAGCTGAAGAAGCCGGGCGGCTTAAACAGCAGTTTATGTCGACTATGAGCCATGAGATACGCACACCCCTGAATGAGGTAATAGGCATCAGTAATCTCTTGCTCCAGGGTGAGCCCCGTCCGGACCAGATGGAGTATGTCAAAACATTGCGTTTTTCGGCCGATCATTTACTCACCCTTGTCAACGATGTACTCGATTATACCAAGATGGAAGCCGGGAGCATCAGTTTTGAAAAAACAAAATTTGACATATTCGAGTTTATAAATGACCTGAAACGTTCATATTCATTCCGTACTGAAACAAGGAACCTGGAATTTATACTGAGGATAGATAAAAAGATACCACACAAGCTTATCGGTGACCCCATAAGACTTAACCAGATATTATCCAACCTGTTGTCAAACGCCGTGAAGTTCACATCTGAAGGGACTATTAAGCTGGGTGTTAAAGAGGTATCAAGATCAGGTAATGAGATAAAGCTGAAGTTCAGTGTCAGGGACACAGGCATTGGTATTCCGCGCGACAGGCAATCAGTTATCTTCGAGAGCTTCAGGCAGGCTTCCGATGACACCACCAGGAAATTCGGCGGCACAGGTCTTGGATTGTCTATAAGTAAGAAGCTGGTAGATCTGCAGGGTGGATCCCTTGATGTAGAAAGCCAGCCAGGAGTAGGTTCAAACTTTTTCTTCAACCTGGATTTCCTGATAGCCACGGACGAAGAGCGTACCCAGGATAACGGAGAAGAGGATCAGCGCTGGGATGAGTTAAAAGGCAAAAACATACTTATAGCTGAGGACAATAAGATCAATTTCTTTGTAGCCAATAAATTTCTGACAAAGTGGGAGATTAATGTAACACATGCTGAGAACGGGAAGATAGCCCTCGACTATATCAGGGATAATAAGTATGACCTGATACTGATGGACCTGCATATGCCCGAGATGGATGGTATTGAGGCTACTGAGATTATCAGGAACTCAGATGACCCGGAGATAAGGGATCTTCCCGTTATAGCACTTACCGCAGCTATTATGTCCGAACATGAAGCAAAGATCGAAAAGCTGAACATCAATGATTACATCCTGAAGCCTTTCAAACCAAGGGATCTGTACAGTAAGATATTGCGCCATACAAGGTAATGGGCGGGTTTCTGTAAGGTGCAGCCGGATAAATAGCTGCAAAGTCGTTTCAGATGATTACCAGTTGCCGTCAGAACAACCCATCAATAAGACAGTTACCTGAT
Source organism: Bacteroidales bacterium (assembly GCA_046542595.1). GTDB lineage: Bacteria > Bacteroidota > Bacteroidia > Bacteroidales > VadinHA17 > UBA9300. The sequence continues at coordinate 4,846 of JBKHBA010000207.1, forward strand.
ACAGTGCTTACTAATCATTGCAGAGGCCTTTTTGTTACCGTAACGCAGGGCCATCCTGAAATCATAACAGGCTTCCTCTTTCTTGCCCATATTAAACAGAGCCAGGCCTTTATTATAATAGGCATCGCCATCGCGCGGCCACAGGTCCAGGGCCATTGAATAATCATAAACAGCCGCTTCCCATGATTTGATTTTCATATATACACCG
>JBKHBA010000208.1:0-5046 GCA_046542595.1 Bacteroidales bacterium
ATGACAACACCTTCCTGACCTCCCCGTCCAGCCTCTTTGACATGTACAAAGAAGACTTTAAGTACAGGCTCACGGGAGAATCGCAGGAGGCTTATGTCATAGAGCTATATCCTGAAGACCCTTCTGACACTGATTTCAGTATTATCAAACTGGTAATAGACAGGCAGCACAGGCTTGTCGCGGCTGAATATAAAAGAAAGGACGGTATTGACCTGTTTGTTGATATAACAGAGTACAATCTCGGTAAAGAATACCCGGAAGGTCATTTCACTTTCGACCCTGAAGCTTATCCCGGTGTGGACATAATAGATATGAGATAAGGAGTCAGTTCAGGTGGCCGGACACATGACTGCCAGGGCAAGTGGCTGCCCGCTTAGTAACTGCCGGGTTATCATATCTTTTATATACCTACATGTCAAAAATCACCAGCAGTCATTATTTCTTTTTATCCGGGTAGGCTATCCTGGCATGGTAGATAGTCATAAGCCTTCTCACAAATGTTTCCTTTATATCGTGTATATCCCTGAACGTTATAGGTGCAAGGGTGAACTGCCCTTCTTCCATCTGTGCATCAATTATTGTATTAACCTTTTCCCGTATTGATTCCTCACTGTATTCCTCCAGACTGCGAGATGATGCTTCCACCGCATCAGCCATCATAAGGATGGCATGCTCCTTTGTAAATGGCTTTGGCCCGGGATAGGTAAAATCAGAAAGGTCAAGATCTTTATCCGGATACTTATCCTGGAATTGACGGAAAAAATAATATGCCTTTGTAGTGCCCTGGTGTGTTCTTATAAAATCTATTATCTGCTGAGGCAGTCCTGATTTTTTTGCCAGGTCAAGACCCTTCTTGATATGCCCTATTATTATTTCAGCACTCGCACCCGGTTCAAGGCTGTCATGCGGATTAAACTGCTCCGACTGGTTCTCCGTAAAAAACTCTGAATCTGACACTTTGCCTATATCATGATACAGGGCACCTGCCCTTATCAGCAGGGGGTTGCCTCCAACCACCCTTGCTGCCTCTTCTGCAAGGTTTGCCACCTGCATTGAATGCTGAAATGAACCCGGCGCTTTTTCTGCCAGGCGACGTAAAAGGGGCTGGTTGGTATCTGAAAGTTCAAAAAGAGTGGCATCAGAAAGAAAACCAAAGGTCTTTTCAAATATATAAATCAGAGGATAGCTAAGGAGTATAAGTACTGAGTTACCGGCAAACCAGGAATAGTTTAACCAATCTATCTCCTTAATATCCCCTTCCTGAATAATACCAATACCAAAGTAAACCAGTGAGAGGGTAAGAAAAACCATTGAGGCTGAAAAGAAGAGCTTTCCCCTGCGGTATGTATTGGTAAGTGTAAAAATAACCACTACTCCTCCCAGGAAATTAAGGAAGATAAACTCGAAGGAATTGGGAACAATAAAGCCTGTTATCATCATGGTCACCAACAGCAGGAAAAGGGCCAGCCTGGGATCATAGAACGTCCTGATTATAATAGGTATTATGGCAAAGGGTATAAGGTAAACGCTTATCTCCGGCAGAAGGGTCACTGCCCGGGTAATAGCTACGAAAACTAACATCAGGATCAGGATAAATAATGTTTTCTGCAATGATTCAAGCACCTCCATACGGAAATGGTACAGGAAAAGGAAGAGTATAAGGAAACAGGCACTGACTATCAAAGCCTGTCCCATTATAAACAGCCATGAATTATATTCTCCTACCTTATCACCATAGGCCTGCCTGAAAGATTCCAGCACCCTGAAGAGCCAGTCATTAACCAGCTCTCCCCTTGATATTATCAGTTCCCCCTTTTGTATGAGTCCCCTCGTCAGGCTTATCTCTTCCAGCAATTTTTCCCTTTCGGCAGTTGACTTTACTTCGTTATAGCTTACATTGGGTTCCAGGAAATCACCCAGGCTTACTGCATTCATAAAGGAAGATACATTGCGGTCAATTTCTGCTATCAGTTCATCCCTTAGCTTAGTTTTTTTCTCCCTGACAAATTCATAGGCCTCCTTATGTGTGAAAAGGTCTTCCAGCAAGACCTCCTCAGCTACATTCCCTTTTATCAGCTTAATGCTCTTATTATCGCTCAGCAGGCTTTCCGTTAACTCATTACGCTCATATATACCTGTTTCATATACCTCCCTGAGTATCGATTCAAGGCGGATACGTATATGTTCATAATCCGGGGGCATCAATTCATAATCAGTACCGGTACTGCCCAGTCTCAGCTCACTGAAATAAGCATTGAAATTGCTGATTTCGTACTCAGCCAGTGCAGTGTCATAGTTAAAAAAGGGACTGAAAGATCTCAGCAGTTCCTCTCTCTCCCTGCTCAACTCATCTTCAGTCTTATATACAGGAAAATCCCAGGGGGCTATCAGCACCTCATGCATCCAGGGCCTTCCTTTCTGGTACTCATACCTGAATTTACCCTCACGCGGCAGTAAATAGGTAACAAGGGCTATTGACAAACCAAACAAAATACCGAGATATATACCTTTCTTATATTTTGACCACCAATCAATCAGTGACATTTTCTTATTTTTAATAATTAGCTGATGTTCAACACCAATTACAAAAATAAAGGAATTTTCAAGAAAACCGGCAGATAGTGTGGTAAATGAAGATTAAGCTCATTATTACCCGGGACTTTATTTTAAGATACGGTTTAAATAAATTGAGTTTAATAATGCCGGCAACATTTAAGTTACTGCTGAAACAGGAAGAGCTTAAACATTTTTTATACTTTTATACCTTCAAAAAGTTAAATCTATGGACAGACTGATATGCGCCAATATATTTGTTCCTCTCAGGCTCAGTCCCTCTCACAGGAGTGAGCAGGGAAGCCAGCTGCTGTTTGGCGAAAAATATATTATAACAGACAGCTCGGCGGAATGGCTGAAGGTAAAGAATGAATTTGACTCATACGAGGGATGGATAGATGGTGACCATCATCTTTTTTTTGAGTCCGGGGAAGCAGATATTGAGCCACAGGTGCTTGACGGCAGAACCAGATTCAGCTCTGAGGAAGGTGACAGCTTTTTTCTTGAGGCCGGATCCGCAATATATAATATCAACAGGGAGATGAATGCTTTTACCATCGGGAGTAAAATTTTCCGGACGGAGGACAGGATTATTACAGCCCCCGGGAAAAAGGATATATCAGCTACCGCGATGAGCTTTCTCAACTGTCCCTACCTGTGGGGCGGGCGGACAGCCAGGGGAATGGACTGTTCGGGCCTCACCCAGCTGGTTTATAAGCTGCATGGTCATTCACTGCCCCGCGACAGCTTCAGGCAGGCTGAGACAGGTACCACCATAAGCTTCCTGGAAGAAGCAAGGCCGGGAGACCTGCTGTTCTTCGATAATAAGCAGGGAAACATCACTCATGTTGGCCTGTTGCTCGAGGGTAAGCGTATAATACATTGCTCCGGAAAAGTAAGGATAGACATGATTGATCACCAGGGCATATATATTGAAAACACTAATAAATACACTCATAGTCTCAGGACAATAAAAAGAATCGAAAACCCGTGATGAATTATGAAAGATGAACTGCTCCCCATATTAATAATAATAGGGATATTAATAGTACTCTACCTCGTTATGAAGCTTATCAACAGGAAGTTGAAAAAAAGAGTCAGCAAGTCGCGATACCGCGGAAGAAGGAACCTATAAACAATCCAGCACCTTTTCTACAATCTTCTGCTCTGCCTTTTCCGACCTGACATTCAGCTCAGATGCTTTGGCCTTTATATCCTCGCCAAACTGCTTGTCTTCCAGACCCTCCGTATTAACACATACATTAAGATAGGCTCCTTTGATACATGAACGCACAGCCAGTGCCCCCACACCTGCATCCGTAACTGAATTGGGGTTACCCTCCTTCACCATCGCCTCTATCAGTTCATATGCGCCGTATGCTATCTCCATAACCCTGAAAGGCACCAGTATGGCATTCTTCGTTGCTTTCTCTATTGCTTCCTTCCTTTCCTTCTTCTCTTCTTCACTGTTTTTTGGCATACCAAAAGCTTTCATGATATAGTTAAAAGCCATGGTGTCCTCATCAACAAGTGCCAGCAGTTCATTCTGTATCAGCTTGCCTTTTTCGGCCCAGTCCGAAAATTCTTCCCATCGTTCATCCCAGCCTCTCTTATGGGATGATATATTGGCTGTCATTGAAGCCAGGGCTGTACCCAGGGCTCCCATATAAGCTGCCACCGAGCCTCCTCCCGGGGCAACCGATTCGGAAGCTGTTTCATTCATAAAAGACTCAAGGTCAAGGGAAACCAGCTTTTTGTTTTCTTCATCCTCTATCCTGTACTCAATTATTCTTTCACGCTGCTTAAACTCGGTAAGCTCATTGAGACCCATAGATTTTACTGCTATCTTTATAAGCTCACTGTCAGGCACTCCCGTTGACCTTTTCTGCTTCCTGAGAAAATACCTGCCTGCATCCAGCATGGCTGAAAGAGGCACCAGTCCGACCAGCTCGGAACCCGTTACACGCAGTCCCCTGGATTCAGCACTGCGGCATACCTCATCAAAAGCTATATGCAGAGGTGTTACGGATATATTGGTAAGGTTCATTGATATCTGGGCCACACCATACTCTTCTATATACCAGCCTATCGCTTTCACTTCTTTCAGTGTGCCCGGTATCATCACCGGGTTTCCTTCCTTATCACGCACTATCTTACCTGTCAGCGGGTGCCCTTCCCTTTTAACCCTTCCTTTTTCCCTCACATCAAAAGCCACGGCATTGGCACGTCTTGTTGAAGTAGTGTTAAGGTTTATATTATAGGCTACAAGGAAATCGCGGGCTCCCACAGCCGTGGCTCCGGTGCGTGCATTGAATGTGGCCGGACCATGATCGGGCTTGCCACCCGGACCGGCAAGTTTCTTTTTCAGTCCCTCGTATTCCCCCGAGCGGCAGTCAGCCAGGTTCTTTTTGTTATCACTGTAGGCTGCATTCTCATAACAATAAACGGGAATGGATAATTCCGAGCCTATCCTTTCAGCCAGCGCCCTTGCAT
>JBKHBA010000209.1:0-5044 GCA_046542595.1 Bacteroidales bacterium
AACAGTTTCCAGTTCATCAGCCATACCTCCATCTGCATGACAGCTGGTACATGATTCAGGAGCATCAATATATGCCGGAGTTCCGTAAGACATATAGGTCATGTTCCATGTATGACCGCCTGCAGCATCACCATAAGCTTCACCCATATGGCATGTTACACAAGCGTCCGCAGCAGCTTCCTTAACATGGTTTTCTCCGGGGTAGTCAAGGTTCCCTTCAAATTCAAACATACCCTCACCTATAAGAACATTATACTGGGGGCCATGATGTACGCCCCATCTGAATGAGCCGGGCGTTAAGGTTGCCGTTCCTCCGTCATCCCAGTTCGTCAGCTGCTGGCTCATGGCCCTGCCCTGGTGACAACCGGTACACATATTACCTGCACCCAGGTCGGCAGAAACAGTTGAAGATCCGTCAACAGCATGCCAGGCAACTGTAGCATCAGATTTGGTAAGATTCCAGTCATCCGTCGTATAGCTATTGTGAATATCATGGCATGTGTAGCAGTTTGGCTGCATGGGATTACTTATTGAAGCCGAGGCAAATGAATTGCCCGGGGCGTCCGCTGTAAATCCACCTGCGGCGTTCACTTCCAGGAATCCCTGGCTGGTATGGCATGGTGCACATGCCGTGCTGTTTCTTTCTGCATTGCCGCCTGTGGCATGTACTGATGCTTCCCACTGTGCTGAAGCAGCAGTTATGATCTGGCTGTTATCATGACATTCAACACAGCCTGCCGTGCCTGAGGGTCCGGTCGGGCCTGCGGGTCCTGTATCACCCGTGTCACCTTTCGGTCCCTGCGGTCCTTCCGGTCCCTGCGGTCCTTCACAGGAGGTGAATACAAACACTGCTGCTGCAATAATTAATAGAAGATGTGATAGTTTTTTCATTGTTCCGGATTTAAGTTATAAGTAATAAATATTCTTTGGATGTACATTTATTTAAATGCAAATTACTAATTGCAATGTAGGCATTTTCCCTGTTTGTTACTTTTATAACACTATTGATCTTGCCCTTTGCAATTACTGATAGTTTCCAGTATCTTTGTTGATAAATATCAATGCTGGTTTATTGATAAATATCAACACACCTTATGTTTTTCAGCATCTTTTATATTGATATCATATTTTTGTATTGTCGTATTATTATGTGCTCTAACAGGGGGTAATTCTATGGTAAAAGAGAACATTTGCAATTGCATTGATTGCAGTGAAGGCTGGAATGGCTTCAAGGTTCTTACGGGTGAAGAACTTGAGCTGCTTGAAAAACACCGGTTTGAAGCCGATTTCAGGCCTGGAGAGATGATAATGAAGCAATCGTCTCCTGCTTCGAATGCTGTTTTCCTGCGCTCAGGCATGGCTAAAGTCTACCTGGAGGGACAGGGACAGAAGAACCTTATTATAAGCATAGCCACGCCGGGAATGATGATAATGGGTCCTGGTGTGTATACGGATTTAAGGCATTCTTTTTCCGTATCCAGTATTAATGGGGTGAAAGCCTGCTTTATCAGTGTGGACATAATTAAAAAAATGTTCAGCACGAACAAGTTATTTGCTGAAGGTGTTATTAAGGAAATGAGCAGGATGTCACATTTTTACCTTGACCGCTTGCTCAGCATGACACAGAAAAAAATGCCGGGAAGGGTGGCGGAAGTTCTTTTATATCTTGCAGATAAGGTTTTTTGTTGTGACGAGTTCACACCATTGCTCAACCGCCAGGAACTGGCTGATATGGCAGGTATGGCAAAGGAGAGCATAGTCCGAATACTGAGAGATTTCTCTGATGATGGTATAATATGTTCAGATTGCCCTGACATAAAGATAATACAGAAAGATAAATTAAAAATGATATCTGATAACGGATAATTATACTTATGAAAATTAATATTAGAATGCTCTTTTCACCCGTTTTTACGGGTGTTTTATTTGTGATCTTCATTATTGCCATGGCTGTGGCCACATTCATTGAAAATGATTTCGGTGCTGCCTCAGCCAGGCAGATGATATATAACAGCTGGTGGTTTGAGCTTATATTCCTGTTAATGGTCGTCAACCTGTCCGGGCAGACATTTACCTATAAACTATACCGGAAGAGGAAGGTGACCATTATGATGTTTCATCTGGCCTTTATAATAATGATAGCAGGAGGCGCAATAACCAGGTACACAGGCTCTGAAGGAAGGGTGCATATCAGGGAGGGACAGGCTGTTTCTCATGGATTAAGTACTGATAAATATATGTCTGTCAGCATTTTTGATAATGGTGACGAACCCCTTGTATCACATTCGGAGAAGGTGATGGTAACAAGCACCTCCCTTGGCAGTTTCTATGAGGATGGAGAAATAGAAAACACTCCTTACTCTGTCAGGTATACAAGGTATATCCCCAATGCAAGTGAGACAGTGGTTGACACACAGGATGGTGTGCCATTAATAGCTATGCTGGTAACCCGCGGTATGGAATCCCGTGAAGTCATATACCTGGCTGAGGGACAGACAAGGAGCTTTGGCGACTTTAAGATAGGATTTACAGACGATACCAGCCTGGATGTCAGGATTACCCTGCAGGATGGTTCATTTAAAGTAATACCAAAGGATGAACTAAGCAGGATGAGTATGATGACCCGTGAAACAGAAACCATAGCAGCCGGGGAGGAGACTGATTTTGAAGAGATGGTGATATATAATACCCCTTCATACAGGATCGTTCCTCAAAAGCTGTCTACCAGCGGCATGATAATGCCGGTAAGCGTGGACAGGCAGGATTCCGCGGAAGGGAAGGATGCATTTGAAGTTGAAGTGAGATGGGGCAGTGAAACCGGGAAACTTTATGTTTATGATATTTACAGCGGCAGTATTGACAGTACATGGACCACTTTTGGGGATATGCGTTTTGTTCTTAGCTACGGGCCGAAAAAGATCGACTTTCCTTTTACCATTATGCTTAAGGATTTTATACTTGAAAGATACCCCGGTTCATCAAGCCCCTCCGGATACCGGAGCGAGGTGGTTCTTATAGATAAAGATAACGATGTCAATATGCCATATTCAATATATATGAATAATATTCTGAAGTACCAGGGCTACCGGTTTTACCAGTCTTCTTACGATCCTGATGAGAAGGGAACCATCCTTTCTGTAAACTCTGACAGGGCAGGTATGGTGGTTACATATACCGGCTATGGCCTTCTTTTTATTTTTATTATATTCTCTTTGATTAACAAAAACTCGGTATTCCGTAAGGTAAAACCATCAATGTGGAGGAACTCAGCATCAAAACTGCTGGTAATGGTGATAATTCTTTTATCCCTCAGTATCGGTGCCGGGGCTAACCCTGTTAAGGCAGTGTATGATAGAGATAAGGTGGAGGAATTCGGGAAGGTATTGGTGCAGGACCAGAAAGGAAGAACAAAGCCCATATTTACACTCAGCAATGATATATTAAGGAAGATAAGCCGTAAAAAGAGCTATAATGGGTATTCGCCCATGCAGGTTTTTATGGGAATGAGTACTGATTTTCAGAACTGGCAGGACGAGCCACTGATAAAAGTGTCCAGTAAGGATCTCAGGAAAACACTGGGCATTACCCGGGAATATACTTCAATAAACAGGCTTATTGATTTTGAAAGGGGAGAATATATACTTTCCGAAATGATACAGCAGGTGGTAAATAAACCTGCCGGTGAGAGGGATAAGATGGACAAGGAGCTTATAAAGGTTGATGAGCGGGTAAATATTATTATGATGGTGGCCCGCGGTGAGTTTTTCAGGATCTTTCCCTTAAGGGATGGCACCGATAACTGGGGAACACCCTCAGAGGCAGTGAAGAATGCCCTGAATCATGATGACAGCCTGTATATAAGTAATATCCTGTCGCTCTACACCAATGCCCTGATGGAAGGAACCGGGACGGGCGATTTTTCAAAGGCTGATGAGTACCTTGAGTCACTGATTAATTACCAGAGGAAATTTGCAAGCTACGAGCTGCCATCTGAGGCTAAGGTTAAGGCAGAGATATTTTACTATAAGTCGATGATCTTTGAACGCCTGTTCCCCTATTATGCAACAGTTGGTATAGTGATGCTCGTTTTGCTTATATCAATGATTATAAGGGGAAGGTCAAAAAAAACGCCATTAATAAAAGTTTTTAACGGGCTTATACTGCTGGGTTTCCTTTTCCACACTGTCGGCCTGGGTGTGAGATGGTATATATCCGGTCACTCACCAATGAGTAATGGTTATGAATCACTGCTCTTTATATCATGGGTAACGGTCCTTGCCGGCTTGTTTTTCAGCCGCAGGTCATCGCTTACCCTGGCGGCAACAGCAGTTCTGGCATCACTTACCCTTATGGTGGCCCATCTGAGCTTTATGGATCCGGAGATAACGAACCTTGTCCCGGTACTGCAATCATACTGGCTGACACTTCACGTTTCGGTTATTACTGCCAGCTATGGGTTCTTTGGACTGGGAGCAATACTCGGCCTGGTGGTGATGGTACTGTATTCACTTAATAATAGCAGGAACAGGAAACAGATACTAAGGACGGTGGATGATCTTTCAGTTATTAACTACCGCTCTCTTGTGCTGGGACTGTATTTTCTCACAATAGGAACATTCCTGGGAGCAGTATGGGCCAATGAATCATGGGGACGTTACTGGGGCTGGGACCCCAAGGAGACATGGTCGCTTATTACCATGATTGTTTATGCATTTGTGATACATTCAAAGAATATTAAGTCGCTTAACAGCATCTTTGCCTTTAATATAATGTCAGTATATGCATTCTCGTCAGTGCTGATGACCTATTTCGGGGTTAATTATTACCTGTCGGGATTGCATTCATATGCCGGAGGAGATCCGGTTCCCATACCTTCGTTTGTATATGTTTCTGTTGTGGTGCTGGTGATACTGTCGGTTTATTCATACAGCAGGTATAATAAAATGGTAAAGGCACTGACATAATGATTGCACGGCCGGACAGGAAATACCGATAACCCGGTAATATCACAGGGATAGTCTGAAAAAAAGAACCCGGTCTTATG
>JBKHBA010000210.1:0-5032 GCA_046542595.1 Bacteroidales bacterium
TTCAGCTACTTAATATAGCAAGGGAAACACTGGATAATATACTCAGTAATAAACCTGAACCAGAATATAATGAATCAGATTTGCCTCCTGCTTTGCTGGATAAGCTCGGGGCCTTTGTATCCATTTACCGGAATGGTGAGCTAAGAGGTTGCGTGGGCCGCTTTATGCCCTCCGACCCCCTCTACCTGACGGTACAGTCAATGGCAAAGGCAGCAGCCTTCAATGACAGCCGCTTCAGCCCGCTGAAAAAGGAAGAGATTGACGACATCAGTATTGAGATATCGGTTCTAAGCCCGCTGAAAAAGACAGAGGATATAAACGAGATAGAGCTGGGCAGGCACGGGGTGTACTTAAAGAAAGGTTACCATTCCGGCACCTTCCTGCCCCAGGTGGCCAGGGGCTGCAACTGGTCCGTCACCGATTTTCTGGGTCACATTGCAAGGGATAAGGCAGGACTGGGATGGACAGACTGGAAGGATGCCGAGATATACACATACGAAGCTTTTGTATACGGGGAGGGATAAACAGTATGTATTATGTTATTATAATAACTGTTGCCTTCCTTATCCTTTACCTGCTTACACTGACCGGCAGCCTTGCAGGCATCATAACAGGCGGGACGCACAGGAAAATATGGAACACAGTATTACTGGTAACATTCCTTATCTCAGCCACGGCAGGCATATTCCTTGCCCTGCAGTCCAACTATAAATGGGATATCGGAGACCTGGACAAAATTCTTAACTGGCACGTGAATTTTGGGATTGCCCTTTCACTTGCCGGCACGGAGATACTGGCCCTGATACTTATACAGTCAACAGCAGGCAATTTCTACCGGCAGAAGACTGCCGGCGGCACTGACTCAAAGCTTATTGCAGATATTTATTTTGCTGATCTCTGCGGGGCAGCCCTGGGTTTCCTTGTAATTGCAGGCATACTGGTACCCTTAATGGGTATAAGGTCAACCTTTTTTATCCTTGCAATTATTAATTTTGCCTCATATATTATACCGGCTGCCATAAAAACTGTAAGGCGGTATGCTTAAAAAGAAAGGGAAATATGAAGAAGCGTGATTTTCTGAAAAGGTGTCTTATTTCTGCGGGAGGGATGGCTGTATGCCCTTACATAGCGGCCGGACTGACTGCTCCTCAGGTAAAAGAGAAGAACTACAGGCTTGCCCTTTACCAGGAAGACACGGCAAAAGGTGTGATGTGCAATATATGTCCTAATGAATGTGTTCTGAAGGAAGGTGAGTTAAGCGACTGCAGGAACCGTATTGTAAGGAAAGGGAAATTATATACAATGGCCTACGGCAATCCATGTGCCATTAATCTTGATCCGGTCGAAAAGAAGCCTCTTTACCATTTCATGCCTTCCACCTTTACCTTTTCCATTGCCACGGCAGGATGCAACCTGGCATGCCTTAACTGTCAGAACTGGAATATATCACAGACCAGTCCGGATAAAACCCGCAATCGTGATCTCAGTCCGGAAAATGTAGTTGCCAGTGCACTTGAAAACCGGTGCGGATCAATATCATATACCTATTCAGAGCCTGTCACCTTCTATGAATACATGCTTGATTCTGCCACCCTTGCAAAACAGTCCGGTTTAAGAAATATAATGGTATCCAACGGTTATATCAATAAGGAGCCGCTTACCAGGCTCAGCAAGGTAACAGACGCCGCCATTATTGACCTTAAATCATTCAGCAATAAGACATATCTCAAGCTCACCGGCGGTAAGCTGGACCCTGTTTTAAACACTCTCAACACATTAAAAGAACAGGGTGTATGGCTTGAGATAACAAATCTTATTGTTCCGGAATGGACAGATAATATGAAAGAGATAAGAGAAATGAGCCGCTGGCTGTATGATAATGGCTTCAGTGACACACCGCAAAAACGGGCGATGGCCTTTGTAAATGATAAATATTAAATTGTTTTTATAACAGCAATGAAGGAAAAGGAAGCAAGACAAAGAATAGAACAGCTTAAAAAAGAGCTTAACGACCATAATTATTATTATTATGTGCTTAACAAACCGCGCATATCGGATTTTCAATATGATGTTCTCCTTCGGGAACTGACTGATCTTGAAAAAGAATTTCCTCAACTCAGAACTGCAGACTCACCCGGAATGAGGGTTGGCAGTGATATAAGCAAAGAGTTCAGGCAGATGAAGCATAAATACCCTATGCTTTCACTCAGTAACACCTACAGTGAAAAGGAAGTTTATGAATTTACCAGGCGTGTAAGCAGGTCACTGGGCAGGGAACCTGAATATGTCTGTGAACTGAAATATGACGGGGCCTCCATAAGCCTTACATACAGGAATGGTATTCTTGTTTCAGCCCTTACAAGGGGTGACGGGGAGACAGGTGATGAGGTAACAAATAATGTAAGGACTATAAGGAGCATACCCATCAGGCTCCGGGGCGATGATTACCCTGAGGAATTAATTGCCAGGGGCGAGATATTCCTGCCGGCAGCCAGCTTCAGAAAGCTGAACGAGGAACTTATGCAAAAAGGAGGACAATTATTTGCCAATCCAAGAAATACAGCCGCAGGAACAATAAAGATGCTGGATCCCTCAATAGTGGCGAGCCGCGGACTGGACTGTTACCTCTACTACCTGCCCGGCGAGTCACTGCCCTCTGACAACCATTATGACAACCTTCAGAAAGCAAGGGAATGGGGATTGAAAATACCTGAAGAAATAACTCTGTGCAGGGGCATGGATGAGATTTTTGATTATATAAAATACTGGGAAGGTGAAAGGAAGAAACTGCCATTTGAGATAGACGGGGTGGTAATAAAGGTTAACTCACTGGCTGATCAAAGAAAGCTGGGGTTTACGGCAAAGTCGCCCCGCTGGGCTATAGCTTATAAGTTTAAAGCCGAGCAGGCCACAACCAGACTGCTGTCTGTCACCTTCCAGGTAGGACGCACGGGCTCCGTCACACCGGTAGCCGAGCTTGAGCCGGTGAGCCTGGCAGGCACAGTGGTTAAAAGGGCCTCACTGCATAATGAAGCACAGATAAAACTGCTGAACCTCCATAAGGATGATACCGTTTATATAGAGAAGGGAGGCGAGATAATACCAAAGATAGTGGGGGTAGATATTAATAAACGGCATAAAGATGCACAGGCCGTCCGGTTTATAAGCAAATGCCCGGAATGTGGCAGCCCGCTGAGCAGGATACCTGGTGAGGCAAACCACTACTGTCCCAATATATACCGTTGTCCCCCACAGGTAAAAGGCAGGATAGAACATTTTATAAGCCGGAAAGCAATGGATATAGACGGACTGGGGGAAGAAACCGTTGACCTGCTGTACCGCTCAGGAATGCTTAAAGATATAGCTGACCTCTATACTCTCAGTAAGGAGCAACTGGTAAAACTTGAGCGCATAGGAGAAAAGTCGGCCGACAATATTATCAAAGGTATAGATCAATCAAAGTCGGCCCCCTTCCGTAAAGTGCTGTACGCCCTGGGCATACGGTATGTGGGTGAAACAGTGGCAAAAATATTAGCCGGACGATTCAGTTCAACAGAAGAGTTATCACATGCAGGATATGATAAACTTGTAGCAATACCTGGAATAGGTGAAAAAATTGCAGGTAGCATAAGAGCATATTTCAGTGATGACAATAATATTGAGATACTCAGACGCCTGGAAGAATACGGCGTTAACCTGCAGGCGGAAAGAACCGGGAAAAGTGCTCCGCCTGTACTGGAAGGAAAAAGCATTGTGATATCCGGGATTTTTGAAAAGCACAGCAGGGAAGAATATAAGGATATGATTGAAGAATTTGGAGGAAAGAATGTATCTTCGGTAAGTTCAAATACCAGCTTCATACTGGCAGGCAAAAATACGGGGCCTGCGAAGAGAAAAAAAGCAGAAAAACTGGATATTGACATGATAACTGAAGAAGATTTTCTGAAAATGTTAAATAAAGTATAGCTTTCGGAATTATTATTCCTTAAAAATCGATTAGGTTTGTAAGATGGAACTTTTTAAAGGAATGCGTTTACGTACCGGCAGGTGGCTGCTGAAAATGCAACAAAAAAAGGTAAGGCGCAACAAGCAATTCAATAACCTGGGCAATTCACATAAGATAGGCCTGGTATGGGACGGAAGCAATACAGCGGATTTTAAAAGCATAGCTTCTTTTTATAACGATATGCTTAAAAATAATATACAGACTGATATCATATGTTATTACCCGGGCAAGGTCCTTCCCGACCAGTATACCGCAATAAGGTATCTTAAATGTTTTAAGGTAAGCGATCTTAACCTGTGGTACATACCTCAGTCACCCGATATTGATGAGTTTATCAATACACCATATGAAATACTTGTTGATGTCAATAATAATAATTACTTCCCTGCTGAATATATGACAGTGCTTTCAAAGGCTGAGTTCAAGGTAGGTCCGGCCTCCTCTGCATACAGTGATATGCTGGATATGACAATAAAGATTGAAGGTAAGTATGAGACTTCTTATTATCTTGAACAGGTAAAATACTACCTCGAAATGATAAACACCGGAAGGGGAAATTAAATAAGAAAGGCATGAAAAAATTCGAAGGACTGGGTGTTGCAATGATCACCCCATTCAAATCAGACAGAAGCGTTGATTTTAAATCCCTGGAAAAGCTGACAAACCATATTATTGATGGCGGATGTGATTACCTTGTTATTATGGGTACAACCAGCGAGGCTGTAACACTTAACCAGAGTGAAAGAGAGGCTGTAACATCATATATCAAAGAGGTCAGTGACGGCAGGCTGCCCATTGTACTGGGTATGGGCGGCAATAATACACAACAGGTAACGGATGATATCATGCATACTGATTTTGAAGGCATTGATGGTATCCTTTCTGTGGCTCCATATTATAATAAACCCGGACAGAAAGGATTGCTGCTACACTTCAGGGAGATAGCAGCAGCATCACCCGTACCGGTTATACTTTATAATGTACCGGGACGCACAAGCTGCAACATTGACGCTGATACCTGTCTTG
>JBKHBA010000211.1:0-5020 GCA_046542595.1 Bacteroidales bacterium
TATGTATTTGCCCTTGACAGCAGGCGGCGGGTTTTTTTCTATCAGAGGCAGAAGATAATTATTCAATGCGGAGGTGCTGATCTTTCTGATACGGTTATTATACACCCTTATGGACTCATTGACAACCCTGTGTATCCTCTGTTTGTTTATTGCCGAGATAAAAAGCAGGGGATAATCAGTAAAAGGAGCGGTCCTGTTGCGGATAATTTTTTCCATAACCCTGGCCGAGTTGGAATCTTTCATGGCAAGGTCCCATTTATTTACCAGCAGCACCAGTCCCTTATTATTGCTCAGGATAATATTCATTATGTTCAGGTCCTGCGACTCAATGCCCAGTGTGGCATCTATCATCAGCAGGCAGACATCTGAATTTTCTATGGCCCTTACGGCCCTCAGCGTTGAGTAGAATTCAATGTCTTCATTTACCCGTGCTTTCTTGCGCATACCCGCTGTATCAACCAGAAAGAAATCATTCTGGTATTTGTTGTAACGTATGAAAACCGAATCCCTGGTTGTCCCGGCCACAGGGGTTACAATATTCCTGTTCTCCCCGGTCAGTGAATTAAGCAGTGATGATTTGCCCACATTGGGCCTTCCCACAACAGCTATACGGGGGAGCTCCTCTTCTTCCTCCTCCTTTTCATCCGGCAGCACCTCCACTATCCTGTCAAGAAGGTCACCTGTACCGGCCCCGTTGGTAGAGGATACTGGAAAATAATCACCCAGTCCCAGTTTATAAAACTCTGCGGCATCAAGCAGCCGGATATTGTTATCAACCTTATTAACGATCAGTATGACATCCTTGCCCGACCGCCTGAGCATATTGGCAACCGAGGCATCAAGATCGGTGAGTCCGGCCGATACATCAACCATAAACAGTATCAGGGCAGCTTCCTCAATGGCAATATCAACCTGCCGGTTTATCTCACTCTCAAAAACATCATCGGAGTCTTTAACATAGCCCCCGGTGTCGATAAGCGAAAATATGCTTCCGTTCCAGTTAACCCTGCCATAATGACGGTCGCGGGTAACGCCGCTCTGCTGGTCAACAATGGCCTCCCTCGATTCGGTGAGCCTGTTAAAAAGTGTCGATTTGCCAACATTGGGCCTTCCTACTATAGCAACTATCCTGTTCATATATCTTTTCTAATATCCGAATTTTTTAAGCGAGCCCGGCCTGTCGCGCCAGTCCTTTGTTACTTTTACATACATCTCCAGGAAAACCTTCCTGCCGATAAATTCCTCTATATCCTTCCTCGCTTCAGTGCCTGTTTTTTTCAGCATCTTTCCCCGGTGGCCTATAATAATACCTTTCTGACTTTCCCTTGTAACATGAATAAGAGCTCTGATATTCACGATCTTATCTTTTTCTTCATAACTTTCTATCTCAACCTCCACTGAATATGGCACCTCTTTGCGGTAGTTCCTCAGTATCTTTTCCCGTATTATCTCTGTTACAAAAAACCTCTCATGCCTGTCTGTTAACTGGTCTTTTGGAAAATAAGCCGGCCCTTCGGGCAGCTTGCTTATAATAAGGTCAAAAAGATTTTTGATATTGAATTTTTCTTTTGCTGAAACAGGCACTATTACGGCTTCAGGCATAATGTTTTTCCAGCTGTCAAATAATGAATCGAGCTGCTCCTGTGTGCCCAGGTCTATTTTGTTAATAACCAGTATCACCGGGATATCCGAATTGATTATCCTGTCCAGGGTCTCCCTGTTCTTGTCTTTTTTCTCTTTGACATCAGTGACATATACTATAAGATCGGCATCGGTAATAGCTATGTTTACCGACTGCATCATTGCTTCCTGCAGTTTATAACCCGGCTTTATTATTCCCGGGGTGTCAGAATATACGATCTGAAAATCATCACCACTCACTATACCAAGTATCCTGTGCCTTGTCGTTTGTGATTTAGATGTTATGATAGACAATTTCTCGCCGACAAGGGCATTCATTATGGTCGATTTTCCCACGTTGGGATTACCCAGTATATTAACAAAACCCGATTTGTGAACCATCTTTATTATGTTACCTCTTTAAAATATTAACCTCTTTGAATGTGAGGTGCCTCCATTTTCCCCTTGGCAGGTTTTTCTTTGTCAGCCCGGCAAAGTACACCCTGTCGAGCTTTTTAACCTTATACCCCAGTTGCTCGAACATCCGCCTGACCACCCTGTTCTGTCCTGAATGAAGCTCAATGCCTACCTGTGTTTTATCTTCATTATCTGGGTAGGCAACGGCATCGGCTGCCACTGTTTCATCCCCTATATTTACTCCTGCAGTAAGTTCGATCATATCATTCCGAGTAAGCGGCCTGTTAAGATGGACATGGTAAACCTTCTTTTTTCTCTGTGAAGGGTGGGTCAGTTTTCTTGTCAGTTCCCCGTCGTTGGTGAACAGTAATAATCCGGTGGTTTCACGGTCAAGCCTGCCAACAGGATATACCCTCTCAGTGCATGCACCCTTTATCAGCTCGGTAACCAGCTTATCGGCATGGGGGTCGTCAAGTGTGCTAACATAGCCGGCGGGCTTATTAAGCAGTATATATACCTTCTTCTCCGGGTTAAGCAGCTCCCCCTTATATTCCACCCTGGCATCCGGACTCACCTTTGTTCCCAGGTCGTTAACTGTTTGGCCGTCAACCTTTATCTCCCCGGCGGAAATCAGTTTATCGGCATCCCGGCGACTGCAGACACCACTGTTGGAGATGTACTTATTAAGCCTCATAGTTTCGCTGCCGCCTGCACTGTCTCTTATCCCGCTTTTCTTCCTTTCACCTGCACCGTCTCTTTTCCCGCTTTTCTTCCTTTCACCGTCACTGTCTTTTATTATTCTTTTTTGCCTTTCCCCGGCGCTGTCTCTTTTCCCGCTCTTTTGCCTTTCCCCGGCACCGTCTTTTCTTTCTCTTTTTTGCCTGTCCTTCATTGTTTTATAATTTTCGGACTGCAAAGTTACGATTATTTGCGCATTAATCCATTATTACTCATTTCAGGTTTTTTTATTATCCCTCAGAAGGATTATATGCTGACTGAAAAGTAAGATCATAATGATTATTTTTGCAATTTTGTCAAAGGAAATCCGGACATAACCAAACAATCAATTATGACATTAATAAAATCCATATCAGGTATTAGGGGAATAATAGGGGGCAGACCGGGTGAGGGACTGAGCCCGGTTGACATCATAAAGTTTACGGCTGCCTACAGTGAATGGATACTGCGCAGTAAAACAGGCAAAAGATGCAGGCTTATCCTGGGCAGGGATGCCAGGCCAACAGGTGAGGTTATAAGCAGGCTTGTTTCAGGCACCATTGCTTCAATGGGTATTGATGTAATTGATCTTGGCCTTGCCACTACACCAACAGTGGAGATCGCTGTTACCGGCGAGGAAGCTGACGGGGGTATAATAATTACAGCCAGCCATAATCCGGTACAGTGGAATGCTCTCAAATTGCTTAATGATAAGGGTGAATTTATATCTGCCGCCGATGGTGAGCAGATACTTGAGATAGCTGCTAATATGGATTACAGTTTTGCCGGATACGAAAAGACAGGCTCCATAAGTAAAAATAAAGACTACCATACAAAGCATGTTGATCTGGTCCTTGCAATGCCGGGGGTCAATATTGAAAAGATCAGAAGCCGTGATTTTACAGTGGCAGTGGACTGTGTTAACTCAGTGGGAGGACTGGTACTACCTGAATTGCTTGAAAAACTGGGGGTAAAGAAGGTGGTGGAGCTTTATACCAGTCCAACAGGACTGTTCCCCCATAATCCGGAGCCGCTGCCTGGGAATCTTAAGGCCCTCTCCTCCGCAGTACTTGATAATAATGCTGATGTTGGCTTCGTGGTGGATCCTGATGTTGACAGGCTGGCAGTTATATCTGAGGATGGAACAAGCTTTAACGAGGAATACACCCTGGTGGCCTGCGCCGATTATATATTGTCAAAAAAGGGAGGCGACACCGTAAGTAATATGTCATCAAGCAGGGCGCTGAGGGATGTAACAGAAAAGCATGGTGGCAGATGGCATGCCTCTGCAGTGGGGGAAGTGAACGTGGTGGCAAAGATGAAAGAGGTAAATGCGGTAATAGGAGGTGAAGGAAATGGCGGTGTGATATATCCACCCCTGCACTACGGGCGTGATGCCCTTGCCGGGATAGCCTTATTTCTTTCACTGCTGGCAGAGAGTGGTAAGAGCTGCTCGGAGCTGAGGAACACATATCCTTCTTATGTTATTTCTAAGAACAGGCTTGAACTGCACCGGGGTATTGATCCTGATTTGATCATCAAAGAGATAGAAAAGGAGTTATCAGATGACGTGGCAAACCGCGAGGATGGATTACTGATGGAAAATGAAAAAGGCTGGGTGCAGGTGAGGAAGTCAAATACCGAACCCATATTGAGGATCTATTCGGAGGGCAGAACGAAGGAAGATGCTGATAAACTGGCCGGACAGATCATAAAAATTGTTAAAAAGCATACCTGAGCGATACTTATTTACTTTTTGTGGAATAAAAACCTGCTATGGTTTGTCACTAAATATGGTGGAACAAAACCCGGATTTCACTGTTAATTATCGTTAAAAAGGCTGTTAATATTAATTAAATTGAGTGAAACAGTCCTGTTTTTTAATAATTTCGGACAATTTTGGAATGGTATAAATCATAAAAATAATGAAGAAGACATTAATCATCTCAGGAATAGTAGTGGCAGTTGCAATAATAGGGCTGATAATTTTTAACCGTCTTACAAAGAAGGATGAGACAGGTCAGCTTTTTGCTGAAGCAGAAAAGGGTAAATTTGAAATACTTGTTTCAACAACAGGTGAATTGCAGGCAGAAAATTCAACCGATATAGAGGGGCCCGAGGGGCTCGGAGGCAGGAGGATGAGGTTCAGGAATATAACAATACAGGACCTGGTTCCGGAAGGAACGGTAGTGCAGGAAGGTGATTATGTTGCTACCCTTGACAGGTCGGAAGCTGATAATAACCTGAAGGATGAGCTTGATGAGCT
>JBKHBA010000212.1:0-4956 GCA_046542595.1 Bacteroidales bacterium
CTCCATCGAATAGTTCACAAGTGGCAGCTCCTCATGTTTTATTCCCCATATACCTATTCCGTTTTCCATCTCAGCCGTCCATATCTCAGGCAGCTTAAGCTCGGGATCCGGGCCGATTGCGGGTATCACCGACCTGTCAAAGCTGGTGGCCGTTTTTTCTATTACCTCATCTTCTGCAAACTGCGACTGGTCCACCTCTGTTGCTTCAAGTACATTCTCTTCCACAATACCGGCATCCACAGATCCTTCAGCTATAAGGTCTGTTTTTCCTTTAGGCACAAAACTGGTGGCCACATAAGGCTTTCCCTTTATATATTTCTCATACACCCTCATAATATCATCTATGGCAACAGCCTTTATCCTTGCAAGGTCTTCGGTGATAAATCCCGGGTCGCCGGCATATTCATTATACCTGGCCAGCTGGAAAGACTTACCCAGTACCGAACTCATACCGTTATAGAAGCGCGTTTCCAGTCCCGCCTTTATCTTCTCAAGGTCTCTCTCCGTTATTCCTTCTTCTTCAAAAAGAGCAAATGCCTCCTCTACGGCTTCTTCCACCTCTGCAAGTGAGAAGGCGGGATAGGCATTGACAGAGACGTTGAACTTGCCTGCCAGCTCCTGTGAACTGTTATATACTCCGGCCCTTGATGTTAACTTTTTTTCTTTCACCAGCACCCTGTAAAAAGGAGCTTTCTTGCCGCTGCCCAGTATCTGCCCGAGGAAGTCAAGGGCATAGGCATCTGGATGGTACTGCTCCACCGTAGGCCATACCATGGTCAGTGCCGGTGTGCGTGCAAAATTATCTTCGTGGTACAGTTTCTTTGTCTGGTCCAGTGTTACGGGCATGGGATCCATGTCTTCCACCTTCTCCCCACCCGGTATCTCACCAAAATATTTTTCAACAAGCGCCTTCACCTCTTCATCATTAAAATCACCTGCTATGGTCATTGTGGCGTTATTAGGCACATAGTACTTTGCATGGAATTCCTTTACATCCTCAACGGTAGCATTGAACAGGTCTTCCATCTCGCCTATTACCTGCCATGAATAGGGATGGCCTTCAGGGAAAAGATTTTTATCTATTACATAACCGGTATGACCATATGGCCTGTTGTCATAATTCTGCCTTTTTTCATTCTGCACAACATTCTGCTGGTTGGCAAAAGCAGATTTTGTTACCGTGTTGGCCAGGTAGCCCATCCTGTCAGATTCTGCCCACAGCACCATCTCAAGGGCATTCTTTGGCACCACCTCGTAATAAACTGTGCCGTCCTTGTTTGTGCCGCCGTTAAGTGTGCCCCCGGCACCCTGTATAAGCTTAAAGAACTGGTCCTGTCCAACATTCTCCGACTGCTGGAACATCATATGTTCAAACAGGTGGGCAAAGCCAGTACGGCCCGGCTCCTCACGGTTCGATCCCACGTGGTACTGTATGGCCACAGCCACTATAGGGTCTGACCCGTCGTGATGGAGTATCACATCCAGCCCGTTATCCAGCTGGTACTTTTCATAATCAATTTTCATTTCGCCCTGCTCACCGGATGAGGAACAGGCTCCAAGGATCATCATCATGATCCCTGCAAGAATTAAAAGACGTGTTTTCATTATTTTTTTGGGTTTTTTGATTTGTATTATATTACGGGCATAAGAAGCATAAAATTACGATATTTTTATGATATAAAAGCTATTACATAGCAGCTCTTCAACATACAGGAAAAATCAGGGAAATAAAAGGGGGTCCTGACTCAGCACTGAAGAGGGCGGATTACATATCGGGGACTCACAGTAAACATACAGTGATGTTCAAACCCTCAATCACTTTTTAAAAATATCCTTATATACCTGATGCTGGAGAGTATAAGAGCCAGACCTATACCTATATACATTACCGAAAGAAGGTTGCGGGGCAGCGAGGAATGCCTGAGAGCAATGCCCATGACCATCATAAGGGCTACCAGCAGGTAGCTTTTCCACGACATAAAAGCAAAGACACAGGTCTCGGGATTAAGTGTCTTTATCCTCCCCAGGTTCTTATCCACAACCCTGAGGAAGCCGAAGTGATGAATAATAAGTGCCAGAGCAATTCCTGAGATAATATATATATAAGTATTTGCATAGCTGTTATCCTTCAGCCAGTTGAATGCATAATGATTTAACAGCAAGCCTATCAATATCCAAATCACTCCTGATATCAGTATAAGGTATTTCTTCCTGACCGAGGGTTTGAAGTTATTTTTTTTCATTCTTAAATATTATTATCTCCCCATCCCTGAAAATAAGCCGCTCCAATAAAGAGGCATTGAAAATATTTCTTATCACTATATAATATTATCTTCTCACTCATACCCTAATAATGGCTGCTGCCGTCCCAGCAATGCGTGCACAGTTTTTCTTTGGGCAGGCCAATGGCTTCCACCATATCACCCAGGTCCTGGAACATAAGCGAATCTATTCCAAGTGTTTTTGCTATCAAATCCACCATTGCATGATATTTATCTGACTGTTGGTCAGCATATTCATGAAGGTCTTTTTCAGAGCCTTCGAGCTGTCTGATGGCTTTCCTTGTTGCCAGCTCCATGGTTGACCGCGACTGGGAAAAGTTAAGAAAATCACAGGGAAAGGTAAGCGGCGGGCAGGCTATGCGCATATGTACTTCGCTAACACCGGCCTTCCGAAGGTCAGCCGTATTATCTTTCAGTTGCGTCCCCCTTACAATTGAATCATCGCAAAAAACCAGCCTCTTACCTTCTATAAGTGATTTCACCGGTATCAGTTTCATTTTAGCCACCAGTGTTCTCATCTCCTGGTTCTGGGGCATAAAGCTCCTTGGCCATGTAGGTGTATACTTTGAATAAGGCCTGGCATAGGGCATCCTTTTCTCGTTGGCATAGCCTATGGCATGACCCACCCCTGAGTCGGGTATGCCCGCGGCAAGGTCGGCCTCCACCCTGTCGCGGCGCGCCAGGGCGGCACCACAGCGGTACCTCGACTGTTCAACGTTAATACCTTCATAAGCAGACGAGGGATAACCGTAATACACCCACAGGAAAGCGCATATCTGCATCTCATCCCTTTGCTCCCTGATTGTACGGTAGCCATCTGCAGTAATTTCAACTATCTCACCGGGACCAAGAAAATAATCTTCTTCAAAACCGGTATTGGGAAAGCTGGTTGTCTCGGAAGCAACAGCATATGCACCATCTTTCTTTCCTATATTCACAGGTGTACGTCCCAGCTTGTCCCTTGCAGCTATTATTCTGTCAGGTGTAAGTATTATCATTGAGCAGGAACCCTTAACTTTATCGAAAACATTCTCTATACCCGACACAAAATCATCTTCCCGGCATATAAGGTTGGCCACCACCTCGGTTGGATTGACATTGCCTTCAAAATTCTCGGTGAAATGTTTTTTTTCCTTAAGAAAAGAAGCCTCCAGCTCCCCCAGGTTCACCATCCTGCATACGGTGGCTATGGCAAAACGGCCCAGATGTGAATTAAACATAATGGGCTGCGGATCAGTATCACTTATAATACCTATCCCCCTGTTACCGATGAAGCCGGGCAGGTCGTCCTCAAACTTAGTCCTGAAATATGAATTTTCCAGGCTGTGTATCTTCCTCTGGAATCCATCCTCATTATTATAAAAAACCATCCCTGCCCTTTTTGTTCCCAGGTGTGAATTATAATCAGTGCCGTAAAACACATCCATCACCGTATCGGTTTTTGATACTGCACCAAAAAAACCACTCATAATAAATTCATTTTAATATGTTTATATTTTTTAAAGATTGTTTTGCAATACCGGGTTTCCTGTTACCCTCAATATATAACACTGTCTCCTCCCCCCTTCTTATCCTTTATTGAATAATTTCTTTAACAGGGTGAAAATTTAGGCATTGTAATACATTTTATCCCAAAATAATTGTATTTGTTATGATTTTTTTTTGAACGGCCTGTGTCTGCCAGCTTTTTCATTGCTGATAACACAGGGAAAATCTAAATACAGCATAAAAAACATGCTTTTTTCTTTGCTTTCACCACAGGATGCAGGGAATGCTAAATAATTTGTAAATTTGTGAGCTTAAACAGAATATTATATATAATAAGATGGCAGAGGAGAATAATAAAGAGGATGCCGCAAACACAGGCAATACAGGTAACGAAGGTAGCACTGGTAAATCAGGCAATACAGGCAATGACGGTAGCACCCCCAATAAGGGAAATAAAGATAATACCGGCAAAACCCCCGATACAGGCAGCGGTGGCAACACCGGCAATACTGGCAACGAAGGTAACACCAATGACATTGAAAAGGAGCCGGAGAAAACAAAAAAATTAAGGCTTGTATTATCTGTTATAGCGGGTGTGCTGGGGACAATACTCGCCGCTATGGTCATATTATATTTTGTACAGCGTAATAATATGATAGAGATGGAGACGCTGCTGACGGAACAAAAAGACTCACTGACCAATGAGCTGGTAATGCTGCACCATGGCTATGATACCCTGAAAACCAATAATGACACTTTGAATGCAAGGCTTGAGGAGGAGAAACAGAAGATCGAAAGACTCCTGGCAATAAATGCATCCAATGTACAGACAATAAGGACATATAGAAAAGAGATATCCACCATGCGGGAAATAATGAAAAGTTATATAGTGCAGATAGATTCTCTCAATACACGTAACCAGATACTCACGGCTGAGAACACCGAGATAAGGCAACAGATGAGGCAGGTGGAGCAGAATAATGAGAACCTTTCACAGGAAAAGAATGAACTTTCATCAAAGGTTGAGGTTGCTTCAATTATCAGGGCCAGGGAGATAAAGCCCATACCGCTCAATTCAAAGCGAAAGGAAACAGACAGGCTGGAGCGTTTTGAGAAGCTGGAAATTGCCTTTATACTTAATGAAAATCCCGTTGTTGAGCCGGGTAAACGTACTGTTTACATGAGG
>JBKHBA010000213.1:0-4947 GCA_046542595.1 Bacteroidales bacterium
TGATTATCTGCTGGTCGCCGTAATAACCATCCCTGCGGTACATCTCCATCAGTTTGATAAGGTCACCGGCTGTGGCAAACAGGCCTGCATTACCTGAAAAGCCGCCCATCATGGCTGCTCCCTCATCATGCACATAGCCGTGTATAAGCTGTTTTCTGAAGACAGTGTCTGTTTCGGTAGGCACAATAGCTGTCTCATGATAAAAACGGTAAGGGTTAAATACAATATCATAGGCCCCCAGCCGGTGATACACATTCTTATAGAGGAAATCCTCGTAGCTCTCCCCGCTGAGCTTTTCAATAATCTCCGGCACAAGGAAAAAGGCCAGGCCTGAATAAAGATATTTCTTATCCCCCAGTGGTGAACGGCGGATGCTTTTTTTTATCTTTTTTTTATAATTACGGTATATATACAATCCTTCAGCCACCGCTTCCGGGTAACGGTCAGATTCCTCCTCTTTTATTGTTCTGAACCTGAAGCTATCGTTATTGCGTATGGTGTTTTTCCAGTATGGTATCCATGGGTAGAGTCCGGCCTGATGGGCCAGTATATCACGGAAAACAAGGTTTTTCTTATCTGAAAAACGCATCTCCGGCACATAGTCAATGAGCCTGTCATAAGTGGAAAACAGTCCCATACCGTCAAGCACCATTAAGCCGGTGGTGGCTCCTGCCACCTTGGTTACGGAGGCAAGGTCATAAAGGTCATTCTCCTCCACCTTTATCCTTGACCGGTAGGTGTGGGAACCATAGCACTTATGAAAGAAGACCACTCCTCTCCTGGCTATTATTACCTCGCATCCCGGAAAGGCACCTGCTTTGAGTCCCGCATGCACCAGTGAGTCTATCTTTTTTTCTATCATCACTGATGAGAGACCTGCATCCTCAGGATAGCCATACTGCAGCCTCAGGAATCCCGGTGTTATGATGCCATGGCCCTCCCTGTACCTGTCATTAATGGTTACCGGCAACCTGCCGTGTCCGCCTGTGCCTCCGAAGATAAGCTGTGCTGACAGCTCCTCTGTAAAAATATTTTCCTGGTATGCAAGTACCAGGCCCTCTGCTTGCTGCAGTCCCGGCATCCGGTCAATAGCATAGGGGTTGCCAAAATAGACCGCCAGCATATTTGTCCTGTTGCCCAGTTTTTCCAGGAAGCTGTTTGCAGCCTGACTGATACCATAATTTCTGTATGGTCGCTGGTCAGTATCAAAGATGCCTGTAATAACAAGGTCATACCCTTCAAGCTTATCCAGCAGGCTCTCATCATTGCCGCTGTCTTCCGGCCAGTAGTAATTATCTGTGCGGGTGTATTTTCCTGCCATGGACTGGAATGCTGTTATACTGTCTCTGTTAACTGCCAGGCAGGCTATCTTCTTCTGATCCAGCCGACGTACCGGTATAATATTATTATGGTTGTTAAGGACGGTTAAAGCATTGGCATACAGTTGCCTGATAAAAGATTTGCCGGCACCTGAACCTGATATTTCCACTGCTTTGCTGGCATTGGGAATAGTATCCTGAAGGGATGACCAGTACTTGAAGGCCAGTATCTTCCTGGTGGTGTTTTCTATCTGGCTGTACGGTATCTTACCCTGGTTGTAATAATCCCTGATAGCCTGGATGGCCAGGCTTACGTCAGGCACGAATTCTATTATTTCATTACCAGCCATATAAGCTATTGCTTCTGCTTCACCGGGATTAAAATGCTTTGTCACAGCTTGCATGTTCATGGCATCGCTTACTGCCAGTCCGCGAAACCCCAGCTCCTCTCTCAGCAGCCCGGTCATTATCCGGGGGGAGAGGGTGGCAGGGAGTCCTGAACTGCTGTCCAGGGCCGGTATGTTGAGGTGGGCCGACATAACAGCACCCACGCCTGCCTCAATAGCCTGCCTGAAAGGATAGAGCTCCAGGCTGTCAAACCTCTGCCTGTCATGCCGTATAAGCGGCAGCTCATAATGCGAGTCGGTGTCGGTGTCGCCATGACCGGGAAAATGCTTGGCCGTGGCCAGCACACCATTATCCTGCATCCCCATGAGATACATACGCAGCTTTGCCGCCACATTGTCCCTGTTCTCGCCAAAAGACCGGTAATTGATAACCGGGTTAGCCGGATTATTATTAATATCAGCGACAGGTGCAAGGTTAATATCCAGTCCGAGCAGCTTAAATTCACCGGCCACCCGTCTGCCCATCTCATATATCAGTGAGTCATTGACAATAGCCCCCAGGGTCATCTGGAAAGGATAATCCTGCATATCCTTCAGCCGCATTGCCGCTCCCCATTCACCATCGAGGGCAATGGCAAGAGGTATGTCTGAGAGGTCCTGGTAGTGGTTTATCAGCTCCACCTGCTTTGCCGGTGTTCCCTGGAAAAAAACCAGTCCACCAATACCGTATTCCTGTATTATATCACCTGTCTCCCTGTAGTGGCTAATAGTGCGATCAGACCAGGTGGCAACAAAAATACTCTGCGCTATCTTCTGCTCCAGGCTCATCTCAGAGATCAGCGAATCAACCCAGGGGTGATCTGTATATTCCATGAATGCGGGTTGCTGGGATTGTATGTTTAAGGGTAATAAAATAAAAAACAGTGTCAGCAGGCTGTTTGCCAGGTGTTTATATTTCATGTTTGCTTTTTGTTTAATGCTATAAAAATAATAAAAAATATATGGCTTGCTTATGAAGTCTCTTATAAGCTTTAAATTATTAATTTTAACTTTTATAAATAACTAAACTGAAAATGAAAACACAGCGTCTGCTTTCCCTGGATATATACAGGGGTATGACCATAGTCTTTATGATCATAGTCAATACACCCGGAAGCTGGCAGTATGTTTATGCGCCTCTCAGGCATTCACAATGGCATGGCTGCACACCAACCGACCTTGTTTTTCCTTCCTTCCTGTTTATCGTAGGTGTGTCAATGTGGTTTTCGATGAAGAAATACGGGCGTACCCTCAATGACCGGTCGCTGCTAAAGATACTGTACCGTACCATGGTTATTTTTGCAGCCGGGTTCCTGCTTCAGCTGTTTCCTTTTGTCGGAGAAGACCTTTCAAAGGTAAGGATAATGGGTGTGCTACAGCGTATTGCCCTGGCTTATGGACTGGGCTCACTCCTCTGCCTGATCCTGAAGAAGCAATATATGCTATGGCTCGCTACAGCTTTTATCCTGCTGGGCTACTGGGCGCTGCTGTATTTTGCCGGTGGCAGTGACCCCTACAGCCTGGAAGATAATGCAGTGCTTAAGTTTGACCTTATGGTACTTGGCAGGGACCATCTCTATCAGGGTTTCGGTATACCATTTGACCCGGAAGGACTGCTGAGTACCATACCATCGGTGGCATCGGTTATAATAGGTTATATCACCGGCAGTCTTATCAGTGGTGGAAAGGCAGGGATAAGAAAGGCGCTGATGGTATTATTCCCGGGCATAGCTTTAATAATAGCCGGACTCATATGGAATATATGGTTTCCTGTTAACAAGCCTTTGTGGACCAGTTCGTATGTGCTGTATACTTCAGGCCTGTCAATGATAATACTGGGATTAATGTATTTGATTATCGATGTTCTCCGCTTTAAAGGATGGACCGGATTTTTCAGGGTCTTTGGTATGAATGCCCTTTTTATTTATATCGTTGCCTCTTTGTGGACACAGGTAATGTTGTTGATAAAAATGGGCCCTGCCGGGGAGAAAGTAAGCCTGTATTACTGGATATATAATAACGTATGTGTGGCACTGGTGGGTGATCCGGAACTTGCAAGCCTGTTTTTTGCAATATTGCAGGTCCTGCTTATGTGGATACTGGTATATATCCTTTACAGGAAGAAAATATTTATTAAGGTATAGACGGTATGGAAGATAAAGAGTTACTTGCCAGGAAATACAAAGAATTTACGGGCGGTGATTGCAGCGATATTATCAGTTTGCCACGCTCGGGTTCACAGCGCAGGTATTTCAGGCTTACCGGCTCCGGCCACAGCATGATAGGGGTGATTAACGGCGACAGGGAAGAGAATGAGGCTTTTATCGGCTTCACAGAGCATTTCAGGTCACTGAACCTGCCCGTACCGTCAGTATATGCCTTTTACCCTGATGATGACTGCTATTTTATCCGGGACCTGGGAGATACCAGCCTTTTTGCCTGGCTTGAAAGGAAAAAGCAAACATCCGGCTTTGATAAAGAGCTGCTTGATTTTTACCGCCGTTCACTCGATATACTTGTCTTGTTCCAGACCGAGGGCCGGCAGGGACTGGATCTTGAGCTCTGCTATCCACATAAGAGCTTTGACCGGCAGTCAATGATGTGGGATCTTAATTATTTTAAGTATATGTTCCTGAAACTTATGGCTGCACCCTTTAACGAAAAAAGGCTGGAGAGAGATTTTAATGTGCTGGTTGATTTTCTGCTGGAGGCCGGACAGGATTATTTTCTTTACCGCGACTTCCAGTCGGCAAACATTATGATGCTGGATAATGAACCCTGGTTTATTGATTACCAGGGTGGCAGGATGGGCAGTGCCCAGTATGACCCCGCTTCACTGCTGTACGATGCCAAGGCATATATCCCGGAGCATGCGCGGGAAATGTTGATAGAGCATTATATCAGGAATTTCTGCAAAAAAACCGGAACAGGTGAAGGGGAATTCCGCAGGTACTATCCCGGCTTTGTGCTTATAAGGGTATTGCAGGCCCTTGGTGCTTTCGGATACCGGGGATTATATGAAAGGAAGCCCGGTTTTGCTGAAAGCATTATTCCCGGTGTAAGCATTTTGAACAGCCTTATCGGATCAGGACAGACGGGTGTTGAACTGCCTGAACTGTTCGCTGTACTGCGTAATATACACATGGAGGACTAAAACGGCAGAGGGAGTTGATATTAAAGTGAAACAAAGAGAAACAAAGGAAACAGACAGCTGATGAAAGCAATGATAATGGCGGCCGGTT
>JBKHBA010000002.1:0-24761 GCA_046542595.1 Bacteroidales bacterium
TAAACCTTACCCTGCGATGTGACAGCCTTATAACAGGAGCTTACAGGGCATCTCTTTTTGACGGTAAGCTGTCATACAGGCCCGGCCTGGTCGATATTTCTTCCTTCAGCATGAATATACTGGGAGGGTATGTTTCAGGTAATGCCGCCCTGGCAAAACCCGGAGACGATGCTTATGCTGTCAGGGGCTGGTTCAATATTGAAAATATCGACATACATAATGCCTTCGAGGTGTCTGATAATTTCGGGCAGGATTATATTAAAGCAGAGAACATGGAGGGTAATATTACCGGAAATATCAGCCTGTCAGCCACTGCAGACAGCAATTTCAGGATTAACAGCAATGATCTGGTGCTGAACGGTGAATACACCATCCTCAACGGAAGCCTCATAAATTTTGAACCTGCATTTAAACTCTCAAAGTTCGCGGAAATGGAGGAGCTTGAGAGGATTGATTTTTCAAGACTGGAGAACGACCTTATCATAAGGGACGGATCAGTGAAAATACCCAGGATGGATATCAGCTCCTCAGCCTTTAATATCTCGCTTCAGGGTGATCACTCCTTCGACGGTCATTACCAGTACCGTCTTAAAGTGCTTTTATCAGAGTTTCTCAGCAAAAAGCAGAATGATAAGGTAAGCGAATTTGGTGTAATCGAGGATGACGGCCTGGGCCGTACCTCTCTGTACCTGAAGATAGAGGGGGATGAGGGCGGATCAAAGGTCTCACATGACCCGGAGGCACTGAGGGCAGGGATAAAAGAGAGCCTGGTAAGAGAAAAGCAGGAAATAAAATCTATACTGAACGAAGAGTTTGGCTGGTATAAAGGCGACTCAATACATGAGGTGAGCAGGGATAAATCACAACGCTTCAGGATAGTATGGGAAGAAACCGATTCCATTAAGACACAGAAAGATACATCAGCAGGAAAAAAGCTGCCTTTAATAAACTTATTCAAAAAGAAGAGTATAAAGGAGGGAGAAACTGGAAAAAAATAAAAATATAGGCCTGGATATTTACAGGAGAAAAACTATATGGAAACTCCTGCTGCTTATATCTGCCGTTATTATCGGCCTGGGTTCATTATTATACACCAATGAGCTTGTAAAGGACCTGAAATATGAAGAAAGGAAAAAAGCTGAACTGCTGGCAGGTACATGGCGAAGACTTATTAACAGCAGTGAGGACGAGGAATATATTGGTTTCCTCTTTTCCATTATCGATAATAACACAACCATCCCGGTCATACTTGCAGATGAGAATGATAATATCATCGGTTACCATAATTTTGACAGCCTCAAGACAAGCGATCCGGATTATATGCAGGATCAGCTGCTGAGACTGCAGGAAAAGAGCGATCCAATAATTATTGACCTGGGAGGGGGGTCAAAAAATTACATCTATTACAAGGACAGCATCATACTTACCCGGCTTATGTATTACCCTTACGTACAGCTTGCTGTTATCATTATGTTCATTATGATAGCCTATATTGCTTTCAGTATGTCCAGGAGGGCGGAACAGAACAGTGTATGGGTGGGTATGTCAAAGGAGACCGCACACCAGCTGGGCACACCCACCTCTTCCCTCTCTGCCCTGTCGGAGCTGATAAAAAATAAATATCCGGGTACCGGCATATCTGAAGAATTAAACAGGGATGTTGAAAGGCTGGAAAGGATAACCGAAAGGTTTTCAAAGATAGGATCCTTACCAGCACTGACAGATGAAAATATTATTTCGATAATAGACAGAAGCATTCAATACCTGAGGCAGAGATCCGGCACAAGGGTGAAATTCAGAATTGAAAACGACCTTCCCGCTAAGACAAACGTACCTCTAAACGCACCCCTTTTCGAATGGGTGATGGAAAATGTATGCAAAAATGCCATCGATGCCATGAACGGTGAAGGTATAATAAACATTAAGCTCTCCGCCGTTAATGAACAGGTGATCATCGATATCTCCGATACAGGTAAAGGAATACCCAGGGCAGCGCAGAAAAAAATCTTCAAGCCGGGCTATACAACGAAAAAGCGAGGCTGGGGACTGGGACTGTCCCTCTCACAGCGTATAATAGAGCTGTACCACAAAGGAAAAATATTCGTTAAGTATTCAGATCCTGCAAAGGGTACTGTTATACGTATCATTCTGAGCCGTAAATTATGATTATCTTTGCCCACCCGGAATGCTCCGGCATTGAAGAGTATTAATTATCACCCTGTACTGCGGTGTTTGAGAGAATTGAAAGATGGATCTGCAAAGAAAAGATATAGAAATAATGGCCCCTGCAGGCTCGCGTGAGTC
Source organism: Bacteroidales bacterium (assembly GCA_046542595.1). Lineage (GTDB taxonomy): Bacteria > Bacteroidota > Bacteroidia > Bacteroidales > VadinHA17 > UBA9300. Next base: position 2,305 of record JBKHBA010000002.1, read on the forward strand.
ACTGATGGCTGCAGTGCAGGCCAGGGCGGACTCCGTTTATTTCGGGGTGGAGCAGCTGAATATGAGAGCCCGTTCATCACATAACTTCACTGTTGATGATCTGCCTGAAATAGCCGGAATATGCCGCAGCTACAATCTTAAAAGCTACCTTACAATTAATGTGGTTATTTATGACAGTGAGATTGACCAACTGAAAAAAATAATTGATGCCGCCGCAAAAAGCGGCATAAGCGCCATTATTGCCTCAGACCTGGCAGTGATGCAATACGCCAGGGAAGCAGGAGTGGAGGTTCACCTTTCCACCCAGGTTAATATCAGCAATTCACAGTCCCTTAAATTCTTCTCACAATGGGCTGATACTGTTGTTCTGGCAAGGGAACTCAGGCTTTCACAGGTAAAGGAGATATATGACAATATACTGGCAGACAAGATAAAAGGGCCATCAGGCAAGCCTGTAAGGATAGAGATGTTTGCCCATGGAGCTCTCTGTATGGCCATCTCCGGCAAATGCTACCTCAGCCTGCATGAGAATAATAAGTCAGCCAACAGGGGCAATTGTTACCAGACATGCAGAAAAGGGTATACTGTCATAGAAAAAGAAACAGCCAATGAGCTGGATATTGATAATGAGTATATTATGTCACCCAAAGACCTGTGCACCATAGGCTTCGTCAATAAACTCCTGGACGCCGGAGTCAGGGTGCTGAAGATAGAGGGCAGGGCAAGGTCTCCCGAATATGTAAAAACCGTTGTCTCCTCATACAATGAAGCTGTGGAGGCCGTAATCTCAGGCAGCTATGATCAGCAACTTATTACCAGGCTGAGGGAAAGGCTTTCAACAGTCTTTAACAGGGGCTTCTGGGATGGATATTATCTTGGACAGCGCCTGGGTGAATGGAGTCATAAATATGGTTCCGGTGCCGGCAGGAAAAAGATATACCTGGGTAAGATAAGCAATTATTTCACCCGGCTAAGGGTTGCAGAGATAAAGCTGGAGGCCGGTGATCTCAATAAAGGAGATGATATACTGATTATCGGACCTACAACAGGGGTCATTGAATACCGTGTGGATGAAATAAGGGTGGATGAAATGCTTGCTTCCCGCTCAGGTAAGGGTGATACATGCTCCATACCTGTTAATGACAAGCTGAGACGCTCCGATAAGGTTTATAGTTGGGTAGCTGTCCCGGGTAGCATGGATCAATAGCCTCAGCCTGTAATCTCATCTGCCAGCAGCCTTACCTTTTCGGCATTCTCCAGGGCACTTGCTGAGGGAGAATCGGCAAAAACCACTTTGTGACGCGGACGCTGCGACAGCCCGTAGCGGTATGTCCTGTCATAATACCCAAGCACTATCTCTATTGCAGGCTCAAGATCATTTGCATATATGGCATCAAGCGCCCTCCTTGTATTATCACCCCCCAGTTTTTTCGATATCTTCCTAACAGAATCTGCGAGCTGGTCTGAACTGAAAGCTCCGTACTCCTCCCTCAGCCTTGGCATACGTATACTGATATCCGGCATAAGGGCAATGACCATGGCCTCACGCATTAAACGAAAGAAACTGTCCGGTATGCTTACCGTACCAATGTTATGGCTCTCATCTTCCACAAACACCCTTTTACCCGGATCCTGTTTCCTGAGAATATCATACAGAAGATTGGCAAAATGCTCTGAGCCGGGTTGTGCTCCCTGCCCCAGGGCACCAAAGGCTGATCCTTTATGGCAGGCCAGAGCTTCCAGGTCAACAACCTGCTCGCCCATTTTTGACAGTTCCGCCAGTATATTTGTTTTACCGCTGCCGGTCAGGCCCCCTATAATAATTATTTTCCTTGGCCTGGCCAGCTCATCAAGTATAAAATTCCTGTAAGCTTTATATCCTCCTTCAAGCAAAATACAATCGATACCTGCGTTAGCAAACAGCCAGGCCATGCTTTCCGACCTTCTCCCCCCTCTCCAGCAGTGAACAAGCAACTTCCTGCTATCACCTGCCAGTTTAATACCCTCCTTCAGCAATCCTGACATTTTCGGGCCCACGATATCAAGCCCTTTCATAATGGCTGACAGCTGATTTTCCTGCTTATATACAGTACCCACCACTGCTCTTTCCTCATCACTGAAAAGGGGTATATTGGAGGCAGCGGGAATATGACCTTTCCTGAATTCAGAAGGGGATCTGACATCAATAATGGGTATTGACGCCGATAATTCAAGAAATTTGCCCGGACCGGTTCTGACAGAATAATTACTCAAATCAGTTAGAAAAGTATTTAATTAATATCTTCCTGATATCTTCCTGCCTGACAGGCTTGCTGATATATTGACTGATACCTGCTATCTCGGCTTTCTTAACCGACTCATTGGCACTGTCAGCACTCAGCGCAACGATAAGTGTATCCGGAGATAAGGCCAGTATATTTTTTGCCGCAGTGTAGCCATCCATCTCCGGCATTATCAGGTCCATAAATATAAGATCATATTTTTTTTCACGGGTTTTATCTACAGCATCCTTCCCGTTCACAGCCAGGTCAGCTTCATAACCTATGCTTTTAAGTATTGTAATTGCTACCTTCTGGCTGATAACATTATCCTCCACCACCAGTATGTTAATGCTGTTTCTTATTGTATCATCCCTACCGGGCTCCAGCTTTATCTCAAGACCGGTAAACCTGTTATGGATTATATCAAGCAGCTCACTCTTATGATATGGTTTAACAAGGTAGTCATCTATACCATAATGAATGCACCGGGAATAATTACCTTTCTTATCATTTGAGCTTACCATCAATACCATAAAATGCTTATACAGATTTTCTTCCCATATGCTTTGTGCCACTTCGAAACCGTCAAAATCCTCGGCATCAATAATTATTATCATCTTATACCTTTCCTTCACCTGCTCCATGTTAGACCTGATAAGGTTAACCGTTTGCTTCTGCCAGCCTGTGACATAGGTTGCCAGTCCGAAATTATGCAGGGCTGTGAGAAGCTCTTCATCCCTCTGCCTGCTACCGCTTATCACCAGTGTCTTTATATCTGAATAGTTCTTCACTTCGGAAGCTCCATAATCCTTTTCTATCCTTATGTTTGAATACACCTTAACACTGAAAGTAAAGCGGGCGCCGGGTGTATCCGGGTCGTCAGAAAGGCCTGAAGGTGTAGTGGCATGCAGTGATCCACCCATCATTTCAATGAGCTGCCTGGATATCAGACCTCCCAGCCCTTTCCCTTCATACTGTGTTATGCTCCGGCTTTCAGCCTTTACATATTCACCAAACATTCTTTTCAGCAAGGCCTTATCATATTCTTTACCTGTATCCCTCAGATCAAATTTCAGGAATATTACACCCTTACCGGCACTTTCGGCACCGATATCAAGTCTTACCTCACCTTTATCCGTATGTTCAAGTGAAACTGTCATAAGGTTGGTTACCAGCTGTCTTAACCTGAAAGGGTCGCCTATAATACTTTCAGGCACATCATCTTTTATATTCCAGCTTAACTTAACATTCTCACCCGCTATTGCACTTACAACACTAAAGCAGTATTCTATCTCCTTTTCCAGTGTGAAGGGTATCTCATCAAGCATCAGGCTTCCCTTTTCCAGTTTTGAGAAATCCAGCAGGTCATTTATAATACCCAGCAACAGGTCAGATGAATTCTTAACCAGGTTAACAAGGTTCTGAATTTCCGGTTCATTATCCATCCTTGTCAGAATATCCACCATCCCTATTATACCGTTCAGGGGAGTTCGTATTTCGTGACTTATCTTGGCAAGAAATTCGGATTTAGCCTCATTTGCCCTGGCTTCCTGCTTACGCGCCACCTCGAGCAGTGTTACATCCATCAGGACTATCATGTTTGCCTTCTCTCCCAGGTAGTCAACCGGTATCTCTCTCCTGTATAATACAGTGTCTATACCATCTTTATTTACCATCATGAACTGGTTGGGCTCAAAACCGGAACCCAGGTTCTCGGCAAAAAATATTCCTTCACCCGAATGCAGGGTCTCCGGCATAATCTTACCCTCCATCTCTTCACTGTCCTTATAGGAAAACATCATACAGGCATTTTCATTTGCCCTGATAACCTCTTTGTCCTCACTGACGATAACAACACCCACCGGCATCAGGTCAATAAGCCTCTTAAAGGTCTTTTCTGACTGCCTCAGCTTTTTCTCTTCAGCAGCCTGACGGTGGATATAGCGCCGGTAGAAAAACACAAGGGCAGCCACTAAAAGAAGTGTTAATGATACTATCAGTGATGAATTACGAATAATATATACCTGGTAAAAATCAGCCGGCGCTGAAAATACCATACCAAATTCACGTCTTAACAATTCTACAGCGTAATATGAAGAAATAACCTGCCTGCTATCACCATTCACCTCAACAGAATGAACAATATTTCCGTTTATCCCCTCATCAATATTGCTATATATCTGGGGCAGGTTCCTTATATTAAGAACACCATAATCATTCCGGCGTACAATATCATTATCAAAATAATTTGAGAAGACAACCTGTCCCTCACTATCAATCAGCCACTGCCACTGCTGCTCTTCAAGCTTATACTTACTGAATATATTATTGAAGTAATTAATATAATCAACTGTAATAATGATATTTCCTATCACTTCACCCTCCGAAAAAACGGGCTGTGCCAGATCCCATTTATTCCTGTTGGGAATAAGCTCATCCCTATTCAGCAATTCTTTCTGATTCTGAGCCAGGTAGGTATTTGCTATCCACTCATCATCTTCCGAGTCCTTGTATAACATAAAAACACGGGCATCCCTGCTGTTATACTCAATAGTTTCCACAAAATTATCATACTTGCTGTAATAAAATTTTAATTTCTCTATTATCCTTTCTCTCACGTCTTCGTTTTCATCACCAAAGAAGTTAAGAAAATCTTCCTTCATGATTATCTCGTTCAGGTCACTTTCAAAAGCAATATTGGTATTATTCACTTCAGCGCCTATAATGCCTATCTGCTGACCCAGCAGGTCTTTAACATAATCAAGCTGCTTTTGATACATGCTATTGTAATAGATACCGTTAATAAGCAGAATTATCACAAATAATGCAACGGTAAGTATGGTAAGGCGCTTCATATAAACTAAATGATTGAAATATTTTTCTAAAGATAGGGTATTTTAAAAACAAGCAATAATATTATCTGTACCTTGAATCATTATCAGAAAAGATATTGATATAGCTCCTGTACCTGAACAATTCAATCTTTCCTTCCTCAAGATGCTTCTTAACCCCGCACCCGGGCTCATTAAAATGCAGGCAGTTATAATATTTACATTCCTTCGATGCCCTGAATATCTCGGGAAACAGATGATAGATCTCCTCCTTGTCTATATCAATCAGCCCAAAGCCCTTAATCCCCGGTGTATCTATTATATAACCCCCTTCACTTAAAGCATGCATCTCAGCAAATGTTGTTGTATGCTTACCCATCCGGTGATAATCCGAAACATCAGCGGTTTTAATGTTGCTCGAGGGCTCAAGCCTGTTGATAAGGGTGGATTTACCCACACCTGAATTACCAACAAGCAGGCTGACCCTGTTCTTTACCATGTCTGCTATCTTCTGCCTGTCATTATCGTCCAGAAGAGATACACTGAATGATTCATAACCTGCTTTCCTGTACACAGATATCAGGTAATCACGCTTCTCAATATCTTCCTGTGAATATATATCACTTTTATTAAAGATAATCTTCACGGGTATCTGGTACGCTTCGGCGGTTACCAGCACCCGGTCAATAAATTCGGTATGTGTTACCGGCTCTTTGATGCTGGCAAGCAATATCAGCTGGTCAATATTAGCTGCTATTATCTGTGATTCGCTGGATAGTTTGGACGCTTTGCGTATTATATAATTATTCCTTTCCTCAATATCGGTAATAACACCTGTAGCGTCATTATCTGGTGGCTCAAAATATACGTAATCACCTGCTGCTACAGGATTGGTTGTCCTGATACCCTTAACGCGGAATTTACCCTTTATCACGCAATCAATGATATTACCGCTTTCATCAGACACCTTATACCTGCTGCCTGTTGATTTTATTACCAGGCCCTTTTTCAGTTTTTTATCCATCCATACAAAAAAACATATTACTTAAAAAGAGGCGGGTGCTGTTCGTCAAAACCCGTAGCCTCCTGGTATTTACTGGCAACAAGCAATATGCTTGCTTCATCAAAGAGTCCGCCTATGAAACTTATGCTGGCAGGACTGTTATCTTCGTTAAAGCCGTTCGGTACCACAACACAGGGATGGCCCGTAAGATTTGTGACCAGCAACTGGTTACCCCTGAAGCTGGGACTGATAATAACATCATAGTCCTTCATCAGCTGTTCCATCTGCTCCATCAGCACTGTACGGTGGCGGTTAGCCTGTATGTATTCAACAGCAGGAATAAAACGCCCGGCCCTGAAAGTGTTGGGCCAGCTGCCGTCACCCTGCGATGTAAGAAGGGTGTCCAGCCTGCTTCTTGTAAGCTCATCAAAGGCGGCGGCCGCCTCGGCATATAATATTATACGCTGACTGTTGACAGGCACCCCTTCAAACTCCATCTTTACCGGCAAAAGCTCCACTCCCATCCTGTTGAATACGGTCAGTACCTCAAGGTCATTTTCCTGGTTATCATAATCACCCTTAAAAGCGTCTTCAAGGTAGCCTATCCTGAGATTTTTAATGTCATCATTAAAATTATAATTAAAAGGCCTGTCGATTACCGTGCGGTCAATACCATCCGATCCCCTTATATAATCAAAAACCATGGCACAATCATCTGCTGAACGGCATATGGGACCTATCTTATCCATACTCCAGCTAAGGGCCATTGCGCCGGCGCGACTAACCCTCCCGAATGTTGGCCTCAGCCCGCTAACACCACAACGCGTCGATGGCGACACTATTGACCCGAGGGTCTCGGTACCGATGCTGAAAGCTACCAGTCCGGCCGCCGTGGCAGAGGCTGAGCCGGCCGATGATCCGCTCGATCCCTGTTCAGGGTTCCAGGGGTTACGCGACACACCACCAAACCACACATCACCCATTGCCAGGGCTCCCAAGGATAGCTTGGCCACCAGGACTGCCCCCGCCTCCTCCAGCTTTTTAACTACGGTAGCTGTATTATTTATTACCTGGTTCTCATATGGCCGGGCTCCCCAGGTTGTCTTATATCCATCTACGGCCAGCAGGTCCTTTACACCATAGGGGATGCCATGCAATGGTCCCCGGTAATCTCCCTGTGCTATCTCCCTGTCTGCCCGCTCAGCCTGTTCCAGTGCCAGGTTCTCAGTCAGGCTTGCCACACAGTATAATGAATCACCATACTTCTTAAGCCTGTCAAGATATATCTTTGTAAGCTCCACGGAGCTCATCTCCCCGTTTCTTATAAGCTGAGATAATTCAGTTACCGTCATAAAGGCAATCTCCTCATCACTGTCCGGACGCTTAATAGTGCTTACCGGAACCGGGTTGGAATAATCCTGTCCACGGGGCTCATACTCATTCACCAGCGGCCTGAACAGCAGGGCGGGAGCTATGCTGTTATCAAGGCTGTAGTTACGCATTCCCTGGTAGAGTGCAAGGTTACGCTTAAGAAAACCCTGCATCTGCCTGTGTTCGGCCGTATCAAAGTCAAGACCGATAAGGTTTTCCGCATTTATTATAAGGGAGTCGCTGAAGTCCGCGCTTACCCGCTGCTGTTCCTGCTCAGAACTGTCACATGAAAAGAATAATACCGATAATACACCGGTCATTATCAGTAAGCTGATATTTTTCATAGGATTAGAGTTTTTATAATAATTTGCAAAATACAAAAACTAGCTGAATTATTTAACTGTGTGCAGAAGCTTAAAGGGGTAAGTCCGGGTAACAGGTCCTGAATGTACATCCTGGATGGAATAGCCTGGCAGGCGGCAGATTACAATGCCAGTAAGGTATTCTGATTGTCAGCTAATATCCTATGGTAGTATTAACTTTCCGAGGCCATAAGGAAGAAAGGCTTCATCTCAAAGCTGTGATAATACGGTCTCAGGCGATCCGTATTGTAATATTCCTTCACATTGACAAGCTTCTTCTCCTTAACAACCACGTCAATGGGTACATTATCATACCTCCCGTTCTTAAGGACAACCAGCCGGCCGTGTATACCCTTTAATATCAGGTCCAGGGCAAGGTTACCGTATGCCATGGGAACAATTGAGTCAAGAGCATCCGGATCGCCGCCCCTTACCATATAACCCAGTTTCTGGTTGATCACGTTAACCGTCCTGCCCCTGTTGAACTTTCCCGACCGGTTTTTCAACTCGTTTGAGACAAGATCGCCTATGCCACCCAGCTTGGCGTGGCCATAAGCATCTTTTTCACTATTGGAAAAGACCATCTCGCCCCCTTCGAACATGGTGCCTTCACTTACAAGCACCACAGCATACTTGCTGGGATTAGCGTTCCTGTCCTCCACAAGCAGCTCTGTAAGATGGTCAATTTTAAACTTATATTCAGGGATAACACAACGGTTAGCCGAGCCTGCCATTGCAGGCAGCATGGCTGTAAATCCGGCATAACGGCCAAACACCTCCAGCACCATAAGCCTTTCATGTGAGCCTGCCGATGTTCTGAGGCTGTTGGTCATCTGTATGGTACGTGTTACACAGGTGCTGAAACCAATACAGTAATCTGTCCCCGGAACGTCATTATCCATGGTCTTGGGAATACCCACCACATTAACTCCTTTTTTATAAAGGTGTACCGCATAACTCAAAGTATCATCGCCGCCTATGGGTATAAGATAATCAACCTTCAGCCAGTCAAGGTTCTTGATAACTTCCGGTGTAAGGTCGTTAATGTCTTCATTATATGTTTCTTTTAAGTGCTCCGGCAGATCGGATTTTGAAACGTGGCTGGGCCTTGTACGTGAAGTATGCAGGAAGGTACCTCCGGTGCGGCCCGCCTTGTTGACTATATCATCCGTAAGCAGCTGGTAACAATCGCTGTTATCAGCTTTATTATCTCTTTTGAGCTCAATTATACCGGCCCATCCCCTTCGAAGGCCTATTACCTTATATCCCTCACGATTGGCCCTGATGGTAACAGCCCTGATGGCCGGATTCAGTCCGGGTACATCTCCACCGCCTGTAAGGATGGCGATAACTCCTTTTTGCGCTTTTTTACTAGCCATATTTTCCTTATGATTATTGTTTTAATTACCCTTTTCTACAACAGCCGGTAAAAATAAGATATTTGTATTTACCCGCAAAATTTTAAATGGCTCAAAGATAAATTGATGATTTCAGGATATTATTGTTTATTTGTGAACTCTTTTTTTTAAAATATTATTCCGAATAATAATCAGCTGAACAGAAAATATCATGGACAGCAAACAGAAAATACTTATTATATACCAGACAAGGTACGGCACCACATCAAAGGCTACTGATTACCTGGTATCAAAGCTTGAAAATGCTGAAATAACCATTAATAACCTGAGGAAGGAAAAGATGCCGGACCTTTCTTCCTTTGATAAAATAATCATCGGAGGATCAATCAGGGCGGGGATGATACAGCCGGGCATCAAAAAATTCATCAGAAAAAACCTTGATTTATTACTTTCTGTGCCAGCAGGTCTGTACCTTTGCTGCATGGAAGAGGACGATAAGAGGATAAAACAATTTAACGATTCTTTCCCGGAACAGCTGAGAGAACATGCAACAGCAACAGGCTTTTTCGGGGGCGAATTTAATTTTGACCGCCTTAACTTCCTGGAAAAAAAGATTGTCAGTAAGGCTGCAGGCATTGAGGAGTCGGTATCAAAGATAGACTACCCTGCCATCGATAAATTTGCAGAACAAATAATGAACTGAGTGATGCCTGCCAGGAAATAACAATCTGAACCTTTCAAAAATAATCTTTGCTATGCCGGATAAGAAACAAACAACAGTATTGCTAACGGGGGGGACAGGACTGGTAGGCAGCAACCTTATACCCATGCTGAATGAGGCTGGATTGAGTGTAAGGGTATTATCGCGCAGCAGGACAGGTCCGGATAATGCCAGAACCTACCTCTGGGATATAAAGAAAGGAACCATTGAAGAGGGTGCCGTGGAGGGTGTTGATCATATCATACACCTGGCAGGGGAGAATATGGGTTCGGGACGATGGACCAGTTCAAAGAAGAAGTCAATAACAGATAGCCGCATTCTTTCTGCAAGGCTGCTGTTTGATACAGTAGAGAAAAGGAACCCTGAACTAAAATCCTTCACAAGCGCATCAGCAACAGGCTACTACGGAGCCATTACCTCGGATAAAATATTCAGCGAATCTGATCCGCCGGGCAATGATTTTGCAGCCGGGGTATGTGTTAAGTGGGAGGCGGCGGCCGGACTCTTCCGCTCAGGCGGCTACCGTACGAATATTATACGTACCGGCATAGTACTGTCGGACCGCGGAGGGATGCTCTCAAAGGTGCTGCCAACAATAAAAATGGGGTTTTCACCACTTTTCGGCAATGGTAAACATTACCTTCCGTGGATCCATATCAATGACCTCTGCGGCATATATCTCAAGGTGCTTCAGGATAAAAATATCGATGGTGTGTATAACGCGGTGTCGCCACAGCCTGTGAGGTACCGCGATTTTATCAAAACCCTGGCAAAGGTAAAAAACAATATAGTGCTGATGCCCCCCACACCGGACTTACCATGGAAGATTCTTTTCGGTGAAAAATCGTCCATGCTCCTTGAAGGAAGCAGGGTTTCAGCAGATAAGATAATGGCGGCTTCCTATGATTTTCAGTACCCCGGGCTGACAGAGGCCCTTAAAAACCTTACCGGCAGGGATAAAAAGTAACCCGGCGGAAACATTAACAGTATAACAGGATGGTAGTCATAACACAAGCTTATCAGCAGGGATAGAAGCTAAAATAAGTACCCGCTTATATCCTTTTACCCCAATTCCTTTAATGACCTGTAATAATTTAATTCCGGGGTTTTCATAAGGAGGATATCCATACCAGGAACAAGTTAAAAAAAGTGTATATAACTGAAGGCCGGCCTGATTTACCGGCATGACTGCAAACCATTATCCCATATTTATTGTAATTGGCGTGTTAATTATTATTTTTGACGCTTTATTAATAATTCTTCCGGAAAAACATATCATATGAAGGATATTCTTACAGGCACAAAAAGACTGGTGTCACGGGGATTTTCAAAATCCCTTGATTACGTTGAAATAATAGGAAATAAACTGCCACATCCCGCAACAATATTTGCACTGCTGGCCCTGCTGGTAATGATCATTTCATGGCTTGCAAGCACCTTTTCCTACCAGGCAGTACATCCCGTTTCCGGAGATATTATAGAGGCTAACAGCCTGTTCAGCAGTGACGGTATCCGCTGGATATACACCAATATAATATGGAACTTTGTGAACTTCCCCCCGCTGGGCTATGTACTGGTTGTAATGGTCGGTATTGGCGTTGCAGAAGGCTCAGGACTGTTTTCGGTAATGATACGATCACTGGTCCTTGCCGCACCTAAAAAAATTATTACAGCAGCAATAGTAGCCGCCGGTATCATATCACACCTTGCATCAGAGGCAGGTTATGTAATACTGATACCCCTGGGAGCCATGATATTCCATGCCCTGGGCAGGCATCCCATGGCCGGACTCTCAGCTGCTTTCTGTGGGGTGAGCGGCGGCTTCGGAGCAAATTTCCTTGTGGGCTCGGTAGATCCTATACTGGCCGGACTCTCAACATCAGCAGCCCAGATTATCCGTGAAGATATGGTGATCAACCCCGTTGTCAACTATTACTTTATGTTTATATCTGCCTTCCTGGTTATCATTATTGGTACCTGGGTTACTGAAAAGATCGTTGAACCGCGTTTAGGCACCTACAGGGGCAGTGCCGAAAGAGTGGCAGTGGCAAAACTGGGCGCAGATGAAAAGAAGGGACTTAAGTGGGCCGGCTGGGCCCTGCTGGGAACGGTAGCACTGCTGGCAATAACAATTATACCCGAAAACGGTATTTTCAGGGACCCTGAAGACGGCTCAGTGCTTAACTCTCCGTTTTTTGACGGTATTATAGTCGGCATACTGTTGTTCTTCTTTATTCCCGGACTGGTCTATGGCTGGGTGGTTAAGACCATCAAAAACGATAAAGACGTTGTTAACCATATCACCAATTCCATGAAAGGCATGGCAGCCTATATTGTACTTGTTTTCTTTGCCGCCCAGTTTGTCTATTTTTTCAGCTACAGCAATATAGGACTTATAGTTGCCATTAACGGTGCTGAAGGCCTTAAGAATATCGGTCTTACCGGTATTTCCCTTATCGTTGCCTTTGTGCTTCTGTCAGCCTTTATCAATATGTTTATGGGCAGCGCCTCTGCAAAATGGGCCATTATGGCACCTGTATTCATACCCATGTTCATGCTTCTGGATTACCATCCCGGACTCACACAGGCCGCTTTCCGTATAGGCGACTCTGTTACCAACCTGATAACACCTATGATGAGTTATTTCGCACTGATAGTAACATTCGCCCAGAAGTATGATCCGAAGTACGGCATTGGTACAATTATCTCAACCATGCTGCCATACTCCGTTCTGCTGACCATCGGGTGGCTGTTGCTGCTTATCGTCTGGATGCTTTTCGGCATACCGCTGGGACCCGACGGTCCGCTGTATATGACATGACATGGGCACTTACACAGGTCCATGGCGGGCTCTGTCCGGTACATCCTGTCAACATCCATCGCCGGTACAAATATAAAGGGCTGTCCCGTTCTGAGACAGCCCCTTAGAATTTTCAGGGATTATAGCCCGATTACTATGGCCCTGTATTACCTCCTGTAATTAAGCACAGGCCATATCCATCTTTCCTTAACTTCTCCCTTTTTGGATATTGTCTGTCCCTCATATGTCATTGATATATTATAAATGCCGGGTTCAGCTGAATAGGTATTCCAGTAAACCCTTTTCATTCCTTTTTCTGCATCTATATCGCGGGTATATACTTCCTCCCCGTCCATATCTGTCACCGTCAGCTTAGCCTTGCCCCATCCGTCATTTTTAAAGTAATACCACAGCTCAAGGCCGTTTTCCTCGTTGGGTGTTTTCAGGTGGTTGCTCCCCATCATACCGTAATTACCCCAGTGTGCCTGCTGTGAATAGTTCATCTGCGGCTTGGGCTCAATATCAAAAAGGTGAAAATCCTTATCCTGCACCTCATCTGTAAACTGCTGGAGTGGACTGATATCACCGACCCATACGGCGCGACCATAAGTACCAACCACCAGGTCATTCTCACGCGGGTGTACAAGAAGATCCCTTACCACCACGGGTGGTATATTGGCCTTCATCTGTTTCCATGTCTCAGCGCCATCGAGAGTATAAAAAACGCCATTATCATTACCTACAAAGAGAAGATCCGGGTTTTTTGTATCTTCATAAACAACATTAATGGGATAATCAGGCAGGTTGGATGATATGTCCTCCCATGTCCTGCCATAATCACTTGTTTTATACAAATATGGTCTGAAGTCATCATTACGGTAACCGTTATAAGCCAGGTATGCAGTAGCCTCATCATATTCAGAGGCTATTATCCTTGCCACCCATCTCTCTTTTTTAAGCCCGGCTTTTTTAACGTTGCGGGTAAGCTCCTCCCAGTCGGCTCCGTGGTTCCTGGTAATATGCACCTTTCCATCATCCGTTCCCACCCATATCAGTCCGGGTTTGAGTGTTGACTCATCCATTGATGTGATGGTGCAATACATAACATGACCCTTACCGGCTATCTTCTCCATATCATTTGTTGTAAGGTCAGGTGATATCTCCTCCCATGTCTCACCCCTGTCGGGTGATCTCAGAAGTTTCTGTGCGCCTGCATACAGGATACTGCTGTTATGAGGTGAAAGCATAATAGGAGTGTTCCATGTGAACCTGTAAGGGTCTTCTCCCTCCGGTGCCACAGGCTCTATTCTTTCCCTTTCACCCATAGCCTGGTTCTCCCTGTGATGCATCCCGAACTGGCTGGTATGATACAGCCACCTGTTATCCTCGGGGTCAACCCTGGTGTACATGCCATCAGAATAGCCGGTGATAACATAATCCTCAACACCTATGCGCCCCGACCAGTTATTAGAGGGGGCCTTCCATGACTCATGGTCCTGCAGTCCGAAATAAATATTATAAGGCTCATCATTATCAACCTCAACCATATAAACCTCACCAAGTGGTATCTGGTAATAATGGTTAGTTGTTTTGCCTCCGTCCCATGTCTGGTAAACACCCCCGTCAGAACCCAGGAACATATGCCTGCCGTCGAGGGGATCTATCCAGAGGCTCCTGTTATCACCAAAATTAGAGGTAAAGCGACTGTCCGGGTCACCCCTGCCGAGCCAGTTATCACCACCGTCAAGGGTAACATACATTGAAGCACCGATAATATATATCTTATCCGGGTCCTGTGGATCAACACATATCTTATTAAAACTATAGCCTGCCTTGCCGCTCACATCAACCTCGGCAGGATCATTAAGCCTTTCCCATGTCTCGCCACCGTCAAAAGAGCGGTAACATTCACCACCAATCAGGTTGTCCATTGACTGGTCAGGCCAGGGATAGGAATTCTTCCATTCGTCAGGGTCCTCACCGGGCTTTGGGTTAAGGTTCTGCACCACGGCAACCACAACATCAGGGTTCCCATACTGCACATCTATGCCTATCCTTCCCAGTGGTCCGTCAGGCAGTCCTCCGCCGGTAATCATATTCCAGCTCTCACCACCATCCTCAGACTTATACAATCGGCTCCTTTCACCCCCCGGCTCAAAGGTCCAGGGTTTACGCTCCATATCATAGGCAGAGGCATACAGAATATCCGGATCCTGTGAATTGATAGCTATATCAATAATACCGGTTGATTCATCTATATAAAGTTTCTTTTCCCATGTAAGCCCGCCATCGGTGGTTTTAAACAGACCCCTCTGCTCATTATCGGAATAGAGGTGTCCCATCACAGCAACCCATACAATATCAGGGTTATCAGGATGGATAATTATCTCGGCAATATGATGAGAATCTTCCAGTCCCATATGCTCCCATGTCTCACCGGCATCGGTTGACTTCCATATACCGTTGCCGTAGTATGATGAGCGTGCGTTGAAGTCCTCACCGGTTCCTATCCACAGTATGTCATGATCTGAAGGTGCCAGCTCAACATCACCTATTGCATTGGTCCCCAGTTCATCCGATATGCATTCGAAGGTAGTACCGTTATTCACTGTCTTCCATACACCGCCGGCACGGGCAGCCGCGTACCAGGTGTACTTGTGCTTCTCCCCCGGGTTAACGGGAATCGCAAACTCGCCCACCCAGGCATTTATCCTGAATGCTCCCAGGTTCCTGAATTCAAAACCCGTGGGTTCTGATTCCCTCGCCCACCGCTGACTGTCAGCAGGCATAGCCAGCAGTAATAAAACTGCGGCAAGTGTAATTTTTACAATTAATTTCATAATACTCTTTTATTTGGATTTAGTTAAAAGTCTGAATGGTTTTAAATATATTTTAGCAAAGGGGTCTTTAGTTTCTTTAAGTCTGTAAGTCTTCTTTTTTTCAGCCCTTGAGATGTCATGTTTTTCAAAAATGCACCGGCATTCCTTTTTAAATTATCCTCTCCGCAGTTTTTTTGACCTGATAGGCATAATACAAATTTATACGCTTTCCTTTGTTTTGAGTCAAAACTTGCTTCTACCTCTTAACTGTTTTTATTATTCCCCTTTACTTTGAAC
Source organism: Bacteroidales bacterium (assembly GCA_046542595.1). GTDB lineage: Bacteria > Bacteroidota > Bacteroidia > Bacteroidales > VadinHA17 > UBA9300. The sequence continues at coordinate 18,128 of JBKHBA010000002.1, forward strand.
AAATTTAGTCGAAATTGTATAAATACTAAAAATATATTTAAGCAAATCCACTTAATGCTGTTATAAAAAATAAATACAGGCCATTAAAATCAGCTTTATCACTGGCAGCTTCTGACAGGTGCATAAGAAGGTTTAAAAAAGGCGTCTCTTTTGGGGAGACGCCTTTTTGCATTTTATCCTGCTCCGGCTGAATATACCGTCAGCTAACTGCCGCCTATCTGCATCTCCCTTACCCTGAAAGTGGGGGATGCAAAGGTCTTCTGCATATCTATATCCTTACCCATCATATCTATACCGTTCAGAATATCAGAAGCCTTACCTGCTATGGTAATACCTTTGACTGGATGCATGATCTCACCGTTTTCTATCCAGAACCCGCTTGCTCCGCCACTGAAATCGCCGCTGACAGGATTTATCCCGTAGCCGGTCAGACCTTTCAGCAGCAGACCGGTACCGGTGGAAGCTATTATCTCATTTCGCGTATGGTTGCCAGGTAAAAGGTATACATTATGTGTGCCTATTCCCGGCAGCGAGGTAAAGCCTCTTCTCGAAGCATTGCCCGTACTTTTTGCTCCGGCTCTCTGTGCCGCATAGGTATTATAAATAAACGATCTCACTACGCCGTTCTCCACGAGAGTGTTCTTAATTGTCGGCACCCCTTCACCGTCAAAAGGTGAACTGGCCATTCCCCTGTCCCGGGTACCGTCATCGATAATGGTCAGCAGCTCAGATGCAAATTTCTTATCCATGGAGTCTTTCAGGAAGCTGGCACCCTGCAGCACCCTCTCACCGTTAAGGGCTGAGATAACACCGCCCAGCATTGAGCGTCCCACATCAGGATCAACAATAACAGCTGCCTTCTGTGTCCTTACCATCTCCGGATCCAGCATCTCCCTGGCCTCCTTTGATGCTTTGGCAGCCATTTCTTCCAGGGGCATAAGATCACTGAAATAGCGCCTTGAGCAATATTCACCCCCGGTATTTTTCTGCTCCCCTTTCTCTGCCACCACGCTCACTCCCAGTCCGCATCCTGATGATTTATATGTTTTTAAGAGTCCCCCCGAGTTTCCAAGGAATATTTCCGTTTCTGACTCACTGAAGCCCGAGCCGGAACTCTTTGTTACCATAGGATCGCTCATAGCCATCTCTTCCAGTCTTAATGCCATATCTATCTTTTCATCCATGGAGACATCGGCAATGGAAGGATCATACAGTCCATCTATACCTGTGATACCCTTATCAGAGGGTAATACGTTGTTTTTATCCGGACTGGTAAGCTTTGCAAAAGCGATAGCCTTTTTCATAGTATTCTCCAGGGCCTCATCACTGAAATCATTACAGTGACTGAATCCCATTTTCCCGTCAACAAAAACCCTGAATCCAACACCGTGCGATGAAGCCTCCTCTATAGTCTCTACCTCACTGTTCAGCACCTGTATGCTCAGGTTACGGTTCGACTGCAGGTATACCTCGGCTTCATCGGCCCCATATTTCAGGCATTTATCAACCAGTTTTTCTGTTAGGTCCTTATAATTCATTTCTTTAGTTTTTTGTCGTTAATAAAACTGAATATGTTTATCAGGCTTTCGATCCACCCACGTTGATACCTCTTATCCTTACAGTAGGCTGTCCCGCATCCACCTCGGCCGACTGTCCTTTACCGCAGATGCCCGGTCCGAAAGCAAGGTCGTCTCCCACGGCGTCGATACTGGATATCACTTCCTCGCATGATCCAATCAGGGTGGCTCCCTTAACCGGTTTTGTCTTTTTACCGTTCTCTATAAGATATGCTTCGCGGCATGTGAAATTAAATACCCCGGTAACGGGATTAACACTGCCCCCGCTGAGACTCTGCACGTACAGCCCTTTCTTTGTGGAGGACAGTATATCTTCCGGTTTGGACTTACCATTGGCGATAAAGGTGTTGGTCATCCTCGGTATAGGCATATACCTGAAGGACTCACGCCTGCCGTTACCAGTGCGCTCCATCCCGAGCTGTTTTGCACTGAGTATATCGGTCATATATCCCTTAAGTACACCATTTTCTATCAGCACATTGCGCTTAGCCTGTGTGCCCTCATCATCAAAGTTTATGGTGCCACGGGCGTTGGGTATGGTACCGTCATCCACCATGGTGAACACATCACTCGCCACTTTCTGTCCCACCTTACCGGTAAATGCTCCTATCCCTTTGGCAATATTGTCAGCTTCCAGGGGATGGCCAACTGCTTCATGCACCAGCACACCTCCCCAGCCGTTCTCCATCACCACATCCATCATACCTGCAGGTGCATCCTCGGCATCAAGCATGGCTACAGCCTCACGGGCAGCTGTCTCCGCCACCTCTTCCGGGCTTACCTCGTCAAACACCTCAAAGCCACTGTGGCGACCGAGCCTTTCCCTTGACAGGTGCCGTGCTTTTCCGTCATCACTCATGGTCTGTACAATAAAGAAAAGCAGCGGAAGCTCATCGCGCAGATAGATACCCTCACTGTTGGCTATAACCCTGCCCCTTATCTCATCATAATAGCTTACCATAGCCATCTTTATCCTGTCATCATAATCCAGTGCTGCCTGGTCGGCTCTCTTCATTATATCGATCCTCTCTGTGTCGCTTACCCCGGACAGCGGCTGCTGTACCGTAACAAAGCTGTCGCGCGAAGCTTCGCTTATATTAACGGGACTGACAGATCCGCCGTTCCTGGCAACCCAGGAAGCCACCTTTGCAGCCCTCAGGAGATTGGCTTCCGTTATATCATCCGTATAGGCATAGCCTGTCTTGTTACCCGCTATAACCCTTACACCGGCACCCTGGCTTATGCCGTACAGTCCGCTCTTGAACAGGGACTCTTCCATCACAATATTCCTGGAATTACGGTTCTCAAGGTATACCTCTGCAAAATCACCGCCGCTGCTCAGGGCTTTGGCTATAATCTTGTCCAGCGCAGCCTTATCCATATTCATACCCGGGGCTGACAGCCCCTTGCTGTCGCAGGACGTTAGCTGCGACAGTAAAGCAGGTGTAGCCGCAACAAGCAGGCTCCCTTTCATACTTAATTCCAGGAACTTCCTCCTTGGGATATCCCTGACAAAGTATTTCTTTTCACTCATAATAATTATTTTTAGATTTTATATGATCGCTTCGTTTTTTAAATGAGCCGTTAATTTATTATAAAAAAAATTAAATTCGCAATTCACACCGGCCTTTAACATTAGTTAATACTTTTCTCATTCATTGATTCGTACCTTGAGATGATCACTGCACCACAACTGTCGCTGAACACGTTAGCTGTTGTCCTGAACATATCAAGTATCCTGTCCACTGCCAGTATAATTGCCACACCCTCCAGCGGGAGTCCAACCGCACTCAGTATAATAGACATCATAACCATGCCGCTCATGGGTATGCTGGCGGCACCTATGGATGCCAGCACAGCCGTCACAGCCACCGTAAGCTGGGCCGTAAAGCTGAGATCAAAACCATAAACCTGTGCTATAAATATCGTAGCCACACATTCATACAGCGCCGTTCCGTCCATGTTCATGGTAGCTCCTATGGGCAGAACAAAACCGGCAGCCCTCTTTGAGGCACCCGACACCTCCGTTGTGGCTTTCATGGTCAGTGGCAGGGTAACGATAGTGGAACATGTAGTAAAAGCTGTCAGCAGGGCTGGCAGCATACCCCTGTAGTGTTTAACAGGGTTCATGCGGCCCAGGGTCCTCAGCAGCAATGGCAGTGTGATAAACATATGTATTGCCAGCCCGGCCAGCACAATAATAAAATAGAAGCCCAGCGACCGGAAAGCAGAAAAGCCGGTGCCCGCAACTATCTCTGCAATGATACCAAAGACACCGGCCGGAGCCGTCCATATAATTAAGGTGGTCATCTTCAGCATAGCCTCAAAAGCAGCGTCAAAAACATTCTTCATCAGGTCGCGCTGTGCTGTTTTAAGCCTGGTAATAAAATAACCGAACAGTATGGAAAAGAATATCACGGGCAGCACATCCCCCTCAGCCATGGCCTGAAAGGGGTTCTCCGGTATAATATTAATCAATATATCACCCAGTCCCTGCTCAATAGCCTCTATACTGACCGGATCGGCCTCGAGACCTATGTTTGCATCTTCACCCGGTTTGAAAATATTTACCAGTATCTGCCCGGTAATAATAGCCAGGAAACTGGTCATAATATAGTATCCGAAAGTCCTGAGCCCTATCCGGCCCAGTCCGCTCGCAGAGCCAACCTGCACAACGGCACTTACTATAGAGCTTATCACCAGGGGTATGATAGCCATCCTCAGCAGCCTCAGGAAGATATCAGCCAGCGGCTCCACCCAGGGTATTACAGGTTCACCTATCACAGCCCCTGCCAGCGCCCCGAGAACAAAGCCTCCGAAGATCCAGAATGTAAGTGTATATCTTCCTGTCTTAGCCATATACCAGCCTCAGCCCGGGCCTGGCAGGGAAGGCCAGCTATATGCCCTCCTTCATACGCCTGGCGGAAAAGGGCAGCTATATGCCTTCCTTCATACGCCTGCCGGTCGCCGTACCCGGATTATCATTTGATTACGAACTCTTTTTTCTCCAGTATGCCGCCCCTTGTTGAGGAAACAGAAGCTTTGCCACTTACCTCAACATCTTTATACACCCTTATGGTAAATTCACTGCTGTTGCTGCTCTCTCCCTCCGCGTAGCCTGAATCAAGGGTAAGTGATGATGCCGGTCCGCGGCTCCCCCTGTAGTACCTGCTGCGCTCATCATCATCATCACCTCTCAGGATTCTTATCACCGGCTCTTCACCTTCTGTCAGCCCCCTGTCAAAGCTCACTGTAATTTTATCTTCCTGCACTATCTTAACCAGGTGAGCCTGCCTTAGTGCCGTGGGCAGCTTACCACTGTTATGATATTCAACAGTTACCCTGTAATCAACCGAATCTTTTTTATACGACTTAATCCTTTTTATATCTATATCACCCCATTCAAGCCTTGGAAGGTGTTTTACCATCTCCAGGTTAAACAGTGCCTGGTTTTTGGCCCAGGGCAGCAGGTGCTTTGCCGGTGCATTCTGGGAAAAGAATTTAGGATGAAAACCACCTATCTCCACAGTGCCGTAGTCAGGGTGCTGTGCTTCCGTCCATTCAATAAAGCCATCCCCGTCATTCTCCTCCTCATCCCACCGAAGCAGGTCAAGCTGGTCAATATCATCATCACCGTCATAGTCCTTGAACCTGGCCCCGTTCCACAGCTCATCACCATACCATATAGCCCCGTAATACCAGTATCCGAAATCCGGACCATGACCGAAGAGGGGGCGGCCGCCGCCGTAATCCTGGTACACATCCCCGGCCCTCTCATAACCGGTAATCTCCTTCCCTTTCTCATCAAAATATTCATACCATTCAAGGTCCTCTTCATACATTCTCTCCTCAGAAGGTGAAGTTGAAGGAGGCCTCAGGTGCATAGGCACCCTGGTATCCATTGAATTAACTATATAAACATTGGGGTGCGAAAGGAGGAAGGTAACAACAGACCTTGTCTCCGTTTCGCTCAGGGGATACTCACCCGCTCCGTATTGTGTAAACCCTCTCCCTGTAGCTTCTTTATGCCTTTCAGGTCTCCAGTTCTCCGGGTAATTCCTGTGAAGGTCAAGCCCCCCTATACCATCTTCATTGATACGGCCGTCGCCGTCATTATCTATCCCTTCCGACTGAACCCTGTAATCACCCTCACCTTCTTCAACCCTTTTCATTATTCTTCCTGACGGGTCGTCAGGGTCAATAATATAGTTTCCGTTTTCACTATCCTTCCACCGCATTGACAGTATGACACCATCACCGTTTATATCATCAGGCGAATCCTCATCCAGCAGGCCGTCAAGGTCATTATCCGTAGGCCTCACCGTGCTCCGGTTACTCTGGGCCGTATGGACATACAGGTTATGGCCATCGGGATTATTGACCGGCCTCAGGTAAAAAGTATAATTATCCAGCAGCTCTGTTATCTCATCATCCTTACCATATGAGCCAAGCAGGTGATCAGCCAGCCACATCACTGATTCAGAGCTCGTTATCTCCCCGCTGTGCCTGTTACCCTCAAAAAAGGATGCCGGCTTGTCGGTATGCGCCCCGGTCTTCTTATTTGTTATGGTCATCTGCAATATGGGACGGCCCTCAAAGCTCTCCGCCACCTGGTACAGGTCAACCAGGTCAGGATACTGCTCCGCCCACCGGCTCATCCACGTATTGATCACATCATTGGAATGATAACGGTCAAAGGTCAGCTCATCCCCTGCAACATACTCCACTTCATCATGCTTAACCTGGGGAAAGAAGCTGATGCCGTGCCTGTAGCCTTTTACCGTATATACCGTATCATTGTCATCCGACTCAGGCCAGACTATTTCATTAAGAGGTTTATAGTCCTGGGCTGCCAATCCGGCCGTCACCAGTACCATGGTGATAAAAAACCTTAGCCTTTTCATATTGATATATTTTAATTATTAATGAAGATAATTCTAAAACTTCCCGATAATGCAAGTTCTTTGCTCTCATTTTAAAATAAGCGCATTGATCATGCCCTGTTTAGCCTGCCTCTATTTACCATGTCCATATTAATCTCTCAACACAGTCCCCCC
>JBKHBA010000214.1:0-4909 GCA_046542595.1 Bacteroidales bacterium
ACACGGGAAATCAACCGGGACATAAGTGAAGCAGACAAAAGGGTGAGGCTTGTTTTCAGGGAAAACGGTAAGTTCGATATATCAATAAAGGTGGCAGGCGACATACTTGTCTTCAGTATGCACTCTAACGTATTTGAATTTGACAGGGAGCATCCTGTATGGAAAAGCCCATATATAAAAGAACATAAGGATAATTCGTATTCAGGCATTATCAGTATATACAACTTCCTGGCTGATTCTTTTAAATATTACAGGTATGATGATCTGGGCTACCTTATTGCCAGGATCTTTGTCAACCACGAAAACCAGTATTTTGTGGAGGGAAAAAGGCAGATGTCCAAACTTTTTACCGATTACGGCAAGGAAGAGCTGGGAAGGGAATCACTGAAGCGCATAATATTCACTGCAATACAGTATTCACTGGAGTTTGACCTTCTCGTACCTCCTTATGATAATGTGAAAATAGCCTCTGTCGGACAGATGGAGAAAAAGATCCAGTTATCAAAAATTGTTACAGGCAAAAGGCTTGGCTTTAAGTTCAATTCGGATGACATACTGGAAGATTAGTCTCTGACGGAAGGATAGCGAGATATGCCGGAATTGAAAATACTGACTATGACAAGATTCAGGCAAATATCAATACTGCTTGGGATAATAATGTCATTATTTATTCTCAGGGCTAATGCCCAGACAAACACTTTCCTTAAACCACTGAGGATAGCTGCGGGTTCATATGTAAACATTAAGGACTCACTTATTTATTTTCAAAATGACACTGTCATATATATTTCAGACACTTATATGCCTGAAGACTCGGTTACGTATAACCAGACTGTTATATTCTATGATTCTCTGAAAGCTAAGGCTGAAAGAAAAAATCTCACCAAACTTCTTTACGACCTGGTAGTAATCCCGCCTGTAAGGAATGATCCTAAGAAAATTAATGAAAAGAGTATCGATGACTTTTCAGAGTACCACGGAAAAATTATAAGGAATATTTCATTTAAAAGGCTTAATGCTTTCGGTTCAAACATAAGCAATCCTGATGCTTCCATTGAAAATGAAAACAACTATTTCCTCAATAAAACACATATAAAAACAAAGGAAAACATAATCAAGAACTACCTTCTCTTTGAGGAAAATGACAGTCTTGTCCCACTCAAAATATCAGAAAGCGAAAGATTGCTCAGGAAGCTGATATTTATTTACGATGCCAGGATTGTTATCATACCTGTCAGTAACAACGAGGTAGACATACTGGTTATTACAAAAGATGTTTATTCACTGGGCCTTATGGCCGAGATACATGGTTACAACGTGGGTAAGGCTACTATTTTTGATAAGAACCTGCTGGGTTTTGGTAACGAGCTGGCACTTATTATACCCTATGATTACAGAAAATACAACTCCACGGGCTTTGGAGCAGCCTATAAAATAAAGAATATAAGCCATAGCCTGATAGATGCTGAACTTAAGTACATAAATGCTTTTAACAGGCAGATTGCAGGTCTTGACATATCAAAAAAATTCCTTACAGCATACACGAAATATGCCGGCGGCGTATCCTTGAACCAGTCATATATACTGGAAGACCTTGATACTCTTATTATTCCTGAGCCTGTAGAATATAATAATATTGACCTGTGGCTGGGCAGGTCATACCTGTTAGACGAAACAAGCTATACCAGGGCTGTATTATCAGGCAGATACATTAATAATAATGTCTGGAGAAGGCCGGAAATAACAAGAAGCTCGTATTATGAATACCAGAAATACGATCTTTATCTTGCTTCCTTCTCACTGGTTTCACAACGTTTCTATAAAGCCAACCTGATCTATAATTACGGGAGAAATGAAGATATCCCCTATGGTGGCATGATAGAGATGACATATGGAAAGGAATTCAATGAATTCAGCAGGAGGGAATATATTTCATTCAAATCAGCCTTTGGCAGGTTTTTACCCAATACCGGGTATTTTTATGGCAGGGGATTGATATCCACTTTCCTTAATTCCGGAAAGACAGAACAGGGACTAATAAACCTCAACTTCAACTACATATCCGACCTTTATGACCTGAGGGCTTATAAGCTCAGATTATTCGGCACCCTTGATTACAGCCGGGGCTTCAGCCGCTTTGATGATGAGTTTCTTTTTATTGGAGAGAATAATGGTATAAGGGGATTCAAGAATGATTCAATATCTCCCACCCAGCGGATATACCTTAACCTGGAAGCCGTAGCTTTCAGCAAATCTTTTCATTACGGGTTCAGGTTTGCCTTTTTCGGCTTTGCCGATATGGTTATGTATTCAAGGAATAAGTTGTTTTATAAATATGATAATATGGTGACAGGACTCGGTATTGGCTTAAGAATCAGGAACGACAATCTTATCTTCAACACCTTCCAGATCAGGTTTGGGATCTATCCCGGCGCACCACCATATTCAATACTTCAACATGTGGATCTTGCCGGTGAACGATTACTCAATCCACCGGGTTTTGATCCTGAAGCACCCGGTGTACACAAATTCAGATAAAATTATGATTGATCTTTTTTTGCAACACAATAAGCAGAAACAGCTCTTCTCAGAGAAAGACAGGATAATGCTTGCCGTAAGCGGAGGTATTGATTCCATGGTGATGCTGCATGTTTTTCTCAGGGCCGGCTACAATACGGGTGTGGCTCACTGCAATTTCAGGCTCAGGGCTAAGGAATCCGATAAAGACCAGGAGTTTATTGAGCAGCAATGCCTGAAGCATAATATAAAATTATATAAGAAATGTTTTGACACTTCATTATATGCCGCTGAACAGGGAATATCAATACAGATGGCAGCAAGGGTGCTCAGGTATGAATGGCTTGAGGAAATAAGGTCAGCCAATGGTTTTGACCTTATAGCAACAGGGCATAACCTGAATGACAGCGTTGAGACAATACTTATAAACCTGGTCAGGGGAACCGGCATAAACGGCCTCACCGGTATTAATGCGAAAGCCGGCCATATCATCCGCCCCCTACTGTTTGCAACAAGGGAGATGATAAATGAATATGCAGTGAAGAATGCTGTTGAATACCGTGAAGACTCAAGTAATAAACAAACAAAATATACGCGGAATAAGATAAGGCATAAAATCATTCCGGTACTCAAGCAGATTAATCCTTCCGTTCTTCACTCTATAGCAGAAACCTCGGAATTCCTTAAATCTGCAAATAGTATTTACAGCCAGGCTATCGAGACAAAAAAAGACCTGCTGGTCAGACATACCGGCAGCTCATCAATAATTAAAATCAGTGAACTAAAAAAGCTTGAACCCCTGGAAGCATGGGTTTATGAACTGTTTAAAGAATGGGGGTTCGGAAAGGGGCAGGTGAATGATATCATCCGGATCATTGATGCACCGGCCGGAAAGCAATTATTCGGTGCTACACATACCTTAACAAAAGACAGGGGAAAGATTATTATAGTGCCCGCAGATAATGAAGAAAAGAAGACTGTAATTATCCGGTCAATAGAAGATTTCAACATGGCCGGCGGTCCTCTCAAAAAAGCATCCCTTATACCGGTCAGCGATTTCATTATTATCAAAGATCCTTCTTATGCCTGCCTTGATGCGGCACTTATACATTACCCGCTTAAGATAAGAAGCTGGGCAGAAGGTGATTATTTTTATCCGCTCGGTATGGAGGGCAGGAAAAAAGTCAGCGACCTGCTGATTGACATGAAAATACCTGTACCGGACAAGAAGAACATCTTTGTCCTTGAGATGGACGGAGATATTATCTGGGTAATAGGCATAAGAATAGATAACCGCTTCAGGGTTAAGGACTCCACTGAAGAGGTGCTGCTGTTAAGGTCTTAATGGCCGGTATCCATACCCGTATTCTTACGCAATCTGGCAAAAAGCTCATGCAGAGCTTTCTCATCCTTTCTTTCCAGCATATCTGTCAGCTCATTCAGCTTTCTGCTTATCTGGTTCAGTTTATCAACCGAATACTTATTCAGGAGTATTCCGCTCAGCAGGTGATCATCTTCGGAAAGCAGGCCATGAGCTATTTTAAGATGGTTCCTGAAGGTTGTTCCGGGCACCTCCAGGCTTGTCATTAACGAGGAAAAGACTATTGTTGAACTGAAAGGGATAGACAGGGAGTAAGCAATAGTTTTATCATGCCCGACAAAATCATACTCATATATTTTCAGGCCGAGCTTCCGGTAGAAGTCGCGGTAAAAATTCTTTCCCTCGGTATCCGATTCTGATATAATTATTGCATTCTGACCTCTCAGGTCCTTAACATTACCGAATGTTGGCCCGAACATAGGATGAGTGGATACAAAGCGGTAAGCTGATTTCTCATAAAAACGGGCCAGACCGTTTTTAACCGAGGTAATATCGGATATAATACAGTCGCCAGGCAAATAAGGGAAAAGCTGTTCAAAAGCTTGTACAGTCTGGCCCAGTCCGGTTGCATTAATAAGTAACTGCGGTTTAAAAGCCTCAATATCTTCTACATCTTTAAACCTGAACGTATTAAACAGGTATTTCAATTTAAGCGGATCCTTATCATATACTCCAACTTCATAATCAAGACATAGTGTCTCAGCGAGCCATGATCCCATATTGCCCGCGCCTGCTATAAGTATTCTTTCCATTTATTTATCCCCTCCGTATACAGCCCTGTTAATAAGTGTCAGGTCAGCCAGGGCCAGGGCCACTGCCGACTCAATGATTACCGGCATACGCAATGCTATGCATGCATCATGCCGTCCTTCTATATTCAATATATCCATCTCTTTTTTTGCAATATTTTATGTTTTTTGCTCACGTGATATGCTGGATGTTGGTTTTACTGCAACCCTTATTATTATATCATTGCCGTTTGTTATACCGCCGTTAACACCACCGGCATTA
>JBKHBA010000215.1:0-4815 GCA_046542595.1 Bacteroidales bacterium
GAAAGCTGAAGAAAAACCCGCAGAGCCTGTAAAGGCTGAGGAAAAAGCTGAGGAAGAGAAAGCTGAAGAAAAACCCGCAGAGCCTGTAAAGGCTGAGGAAAAAGCTGAGGAAAAACCTGCTGCTGAGAAACCTGCCGCAGAAAAAGAAACTGATGACCTCGAGGAATTTGACTGGGAATCCTTTGAAAAGGAAGACACAAAACATACACCCAGGAAGAAAGAGGTTGAGGAGATGTATGATAAGACGCTGTCTACCATTGCCGAAGATGAGGTTGTGGAAGGTACCGTTATCTCCATGAACAAGCGTGAAGTTGTTATTAATATTGGATATAAGTCAGAAGGCGTAATCAGTCTTAATGAATTCCGTTATAACCCCGATCTTAAGCCAGGTGATAAGGTGGAAGTGTACGTGGAGAGCCAGGAAGACAAGCGTGGACAGCTGGTGTTGTCGCATAAGAGAGCACGTGCCCTGAAATCATGGGAAAGGGTTAACGAAGCACTGGAAAAGGACGAGATTATCAATGGTTATATCAAGTGCCGTACCAAGGGTGGTATGATAGTGGATGTGTTCGGTATTGAAGCTTTCCTCCCGGGATCACAGATCGATGTTAAACCGATCAGGGATTATGATATATACGTGGGCAAAACAATGGAATTCAAGGTTGTTAAGATAAACCATGAATTCAAGAATGTTGTTGTTTCTCACAAGGCACTGATTGAGGCCGAACTGGAGTCACAGAAGAAAGAAATCATTGCCAAACTGGAAAAAGGACAGGTACTGGAAGGAACTGTTAAGAATATCACTTCCTACGGGGTCTTCATCGACCTTGGTGGTGTGGATGGTTTGATACATATAACCGACCTTTCATGGGGCAGGGTTAACCATCCCGAAGAGATAGTGTCACTGGATGAGAAACTGAATGTTGTTATACTTGACTTTGATGATGACAAGAAAAGGATAGCACTGGGTCTTAAGCAGCTTACAGAGCACCCGTGGGATTCGCTTGACGAGAATTTGAAGATAGGTGATAAGGTTAAAGGCAAAGTGGTGGTTATGGCCGATTACGGGGCATTTGTTGAAATTGCTCCTGGCGTGGAAGGACTGATACATGTTTCTGAAATGTCATGGTCGCAGCACCTGCGCAGCGCCCAGGAATTTATGAAGGTGGGTGATGAGGTGGAGGCCGTCATACTGACCCTTGACCGCGAGCAGCGTAAGATGTCACTGGGCATAAAGCAGCTTAAGCCGGATCCATGGGATGGCATAGAAGAGAAATATGCCGTGGGCAGCAAGCACAAGGCCAGGGTAAGAAACTTTACCAACTTCGGCGTGTTTGTTGAGATTGAAGAAGGCGTGGACGGACTGATACATATTTCTGACCTGTCGTGGACAAAGAAGATAAAGCACCCGGCTGAATTCACTTCAATAGATGCTGAAATAGAGGTTGTGGTTCTTGAGATAGATAAGGATAACAGGAGACTGAGCCTGGGCCATAAGCAGCTTGAAGAGAACCCATGGGATGTGTTTGAGGAGGTTTTTGAAGTGGATACCATCCACGAGGGAACAATAATTGACGTATTCGATAAGGGAGCTGTAGTGGCATTGCCTTACGGGGTTGAAGGATTTGTTACTCCCAAGCATCTTGTTAAGGAAGACGGTACAAGCGGCAAGGTTGATGAGAAGCTGGAGTTTAAGGTTATAGAATTTAATAAGGCAGCCAAGAAGATAATACTCTCTCACAGCAGGATCTTTGAAGATGAGAAAAGGGCTGGCGAAAGGAGTACAAGGAAGAGTGAGGCTTCGGCCACCAGGCGGGCAAGCAAGAAGATAAAATCAAATCTTGAGAAAACAACACTTGGTGATATATCTGATCTTGCAGCACTTAAAGAAGAAATGGAAGAAAAAGAGAACAAATCGTCTAAATCTGAGAAAAAATAATTAAATTAGACCTAATAAATTTTGAAGGTCATGGATTTTAATATTGAAAGTAAGAAAAACAGTACACTGATCCAGATCCAGACTGAAAAGCTTGACACCCACGTTGCACCTGCACTGAAGTCGGAGCTGGTGCTGATCTCAGGAAAGGGTGAAAAGAATATTGTTCTGGATCTTGAAAAATGTGAATATTGTGATTCCTCAGGTTTAAGTGCGATACTGGTGGCTAACCGGCTTTGCAAAAATGCCGGCGGCACATTCGTGCTCTGCGGTCTGAATGATGCAGTTGAAAGATTGATAACAATCTCTCAGCTCGATACAGTACTTAATATAACCGATACTGTAAACGATGCTGAGAAGATGATATCATAAGACTGTTAAGGAGGGTGATTTTTGAATTGACCATACTGGGAAGCAGTTCTGCCCTGCCTACATCACAACGATATCCATCCGCTCATGTGCTGAATGCCCATGAGCGGTTTTTTTTAATCGATTGCGGTGAAGGAACGCAGATGCAGCTGAGGAAGTATAAGATAAAATATGGGAAAATACACCATATATTTATCAGCCATCTTCATGGTGATCATATATTCGGATTATACGGCCTGCTGTCATCACTTAACCTGACAGGCCGGCTTTCTCCCCTTCGGATATATGCCCCCGCAGGCTACCGGGAGATATTATATTCCCACCTGTCAGATTTCGATATTCACCTGAACTTCGATATTGATTTTACCCCTCTGAGTGGAAAGGATCCTGTTAAGCTTTTTGAAAATAAAGGTATAAAGATTTTTTCCCTGCCGCTGCAGCACCGTGTGCCTTCTTTTGGATTCCTTTTCAGGGAGAAAGAAAAGGAAAGGAATATTATCAGGGAGGCAATAAATAAATATAAAATACCATTATCAGAAATACATAAAATAAAAAAAGGCGCAGATTTTTACACTGCCGGCGGCCAATGTATCCCCAACAGTGAAATTACCAGGGATCCGCCGCATCCAAGATCTTTTGCATACTGCAGTGATACATTATATTTTCCCCGGATGGCAGAATTTGTAAAGAATGTGGACCTGCTCTACCATGAAGCAACCTTTGCTTCAGACAGGTTGGATCTTGCTGTAAGGACAGGCCATTCTACAGCAGCCCAGGCGGCAAGAGTAGCCCTTGATGCAGGAGTTGGCAGATTGGTGATAGGCCATTTCTCCGCCCGCTACAGGGATGTTACACCCCTGGTTGAAGAAGCCAGGGAGTTATTTCCGGATACCATTGCTGCACAGGAAGGATCAGTAATTACAATATGATATGGGATACTACAAACAAAAGAATACTTATCTTTGCTTATCAATCTTAAAAATCAAATCACTGTGCAGGAAACGATTCTAATTCTTGATTTTGGCTCACAGTATACTCAATTAATAGCCCGCCGGGTAAGAGAGCTTAATGTATATTGCGAGATACATCCTTTTAATAAATACCCGCAGCCAGATAAAAACGTTAAAGGCGTTATCTTATCAGGAAGCCCTTCATCTGTAAGGGATAAGGGAGCTCCTTATCCCGACCTCGACAGAATAAAGGGTAAAATACCCCTGCTGGGCGTGTGCTACGGGGCCCAGCATCTGGCACATAATTACGGGGGGAAGGTTCAGGCCTCCGATTCAAGGGAGTATGGCAGGGCCAGGATGATCTATATGAATAATAATGATCCCCTTTTTGCCGGTATAGAGCAGGGAACGCAGGTGTGGATGTCGCATGGCGACACCATTGAAGAAATACCTTCCGGGTATTCAGTGATAGGCTCAACACCGGATGTGAGGGTGGGAGCATACCATATACAGGGCGAGAACACCTGGGGTATACAGTTTCATCCCGAGGTTTATCACACAGAGCAGGGCAAAAAGATACTTTCAAATTTTGTGCTTGATATATGTGGATGTAACAGGACATGGACACCGGATTCATTTGTTGAATCAACTGTAGACAAGCTGAAAGATACCCTGAAAGATGACCGTGTAGTGCTTGGTCTCAGCGGAGGTGTCGATTCCTCTGTGGCTGCCTACCTGCTTAATATGGCGATAGGAAAAAACCTTACATGCATATTTGTGGATAATGGCTTGCTTCGCAAAGGTGAGTTCCAGAAGGTGCTGGACTCATATAAAGGGCTGGGCCTGAATGTGAAAGGTGTTAATGCCGCTGATGAATTTCTTGATCAACTGGAAGGGGTGAGTGATCCTGAAGAGAAAAGGAAGGTAATTGGCAGGGTCTTTATTGAAATATTTGACAGGGAAGCACTGGCAGTAAAGGATGTAAAATGGCTTGCACAGGGAACAATATATCCTGATGTTATAGAATCTGTCTCAGTCAACGGTCCGTCTGCAACCATAAAATCTCATCATAATGTGGGGGGATTGCCCGAGATCATGAACCTCAAGGTGGTTGAACCGCTTAAGCTTCTTTTTAAGGATGAGGTCAGAAAGGTGGGAGCAGCAATGAATATGCCTGACATGATTATCAGGCGTCACCCTTTCCCGGGTCCGGGCCTGGCAATAAGGATACTGGGAGCCGTCAGCAGGGAAAAGGTGCGTATGGTGCAGGAGGCTGACGATATATTTATAGAGGGACTGAAAAAGGCGGGACTGTATGATGAGGTATGGCAGGCAGGTGTTATACTGCTGCCTGTACAGTCTGTGGGAGTAATGGGCGATGAACGGACATATGAAAATGCTGTTGTGCTGCGTGCAGTCGGATCAACAGACGGGATGACAGCCGACTGGTCGCATCTGCCCTATGATTTTCTGGGACAGGTTTCAGGTGCTATAATAAACAGGGTGAGAGGTATTAACAGGGTGGTGTATGATATCAGTTCCAAGCCGCCGGCTACAATT
>JBKHBA010000216.1:0-4749 GCA_046542595.1 Bacteroidales bacterium
CCTGCCTTTGTTTACTATACTGTCGCGGTCGCCCCGGGCACTCACTATTTTGTTATTACGTACACCAAGGTAGATATTGCATCCCACACCGCAGTATGAACACACTGTTTTCACTTCACGCGCTGGCATCCTGGCCTCTTTAACATACAGGGCCCCAACGGGGCATCGAACGATGCATTCACCGCATGATTCACAAACAGATTCTTTAATGGGCCTATCCATATAGGTGCTCACTATGGTGCTGAATCCCCTGAAGCCATAATCGAGGGCATTCACTCCCTGCACCTCATCGCAGGTACGTATGCATATACCACACATTATACATTTATTATGGTCGAGGCTGAAAAAAGGGTTGGAATCATCAACCGGCATCTCAGGCCTGACCCTCCGGAGCCGCAACAGCCTCTCTTCATCCACCCCCACATAAGCCGTCACCTCCTGCAGCCCGCAGTTATTATTCTTTGAACAATTGGTGCAGTCCTGGGTATGGTTGGCATGCAGGAGTTCAAGTGTTGTCTGCCTCACCAGTGATATATCCCTGCTGTCCGTCCTCACCTCCATCCCTTCTTCGACATCCGTTGTACAGGAGATGATCTGTCCCCTGCGTCCCTTTATCTCAACTATGCACATCCTGCAATTGCCTGAGGGCACAAGGTCGGGATGATGGCACAGGTTAGGGATATATATATCATTATCCAGCGCTGCCTCAAGGATGGTCTTTCCTTTATCAGCTACGATCTTTTTCCCGTCTATTACCAGGCTTACCTTATCCATATTACTTCTCCTCCATTATTTTTGAACCGGCAAACAGGTCTATTGCACTGAATTTATCCGGGCATTTTTCCATGCAGATGCCACATTTGATGCATAGCTCCTGGTCTATCTCGTGTATCTCCTTTGGTTTACCGCTGATGGCATCCACCGGGCAGGCTTTAAAGCATATATGACAGCCTGTACACCTGTCCGGCAATATTTCATAATATTTCAGCTCATTGCATACCCTGGCCCTGCATTTTTTATCCTTTATATGCTCAATATATTCATGCCTGAAATATTTAAGGGTTGTGAGCACCGGGTTGGGCGCTGTCTGTCCAAGTCCGCACAGCGATCCTTTCATCACCCCTTCCCCCATTTCCTCCAGCAGCTTTATATCATCCATACTCCCTTTCCCGGCAGTAATATCCTCCAGTATGTCCAGCATCTGTTTTGTTCCCAGCCGGCATGGTGCACATTTACCGCACGACTCTTTATGGGCAAAATCCACGAAGTAGCGTGCCACATCAACCATGCAGGTATCTTCATCCATCACTACCAGTCCGCCCGAGCCCATTATAGTGCCTGCTTCGGCCAGCGATTCATAATCAACCGCTATATCCATCATGGCGGCCGGCACACATCCGCCTGAGGGTCCGCCTGTCTGCACGGCCTTCAGTTTTTTATCATTCTCAACCCCGCCGCCTATATCGAATATTATCTCCTTAAGGGTGGTGCCCAGCGGCACCTCTATCAGTCCCGTATTCCTTACATTGCCCACCAGTGCAAATGTTTTTGTACCCCTGCTCTTTTCTGTTCCGTGCTGTGCAAACCACGCTGAACCGTTCTGCATTATACGCGACACCGAAGCCAGTGTCTCCACGTTATTTATTATGGTTGGCTTACCCCACAGTCCGGATACAGCCGGGAATGGCGGTCTGGGACGCGGCATTCCTCTCTCCCCCTCTATAGAGGCTATCAGTGCTGTCTCCTCACCGCAGACAAAAGCGCCGGCGCCCTCTTTCACCTTTATCATAAAATCAAAGCCCGAACCGAGAATGTCTTCACCCAGGAAACCCTCTTCCTCTGCCTGGCTGATGGCCAGCCTCAGCCTTTCAAGGGCCAGGGGATATTCGGCACGGCAGTATATATACCCTGTTGAAGCACCTATGGCATAGCCGGCAATTACCATCCCTTCAAGCAGTGAGTGCGGGTCGCCTTCCAGCAGTGACCTGTTCATAAAGGCTCCAGGGTCACCTTCATCGGCATTGCATATAAGGTATTTGCTATCATCTTCCTTATCCCGGGCAAACTGCCATTTGCGCCATGTCGGGAATCCTGCACCACCACGTCCCCGCAGTCCCGACAGCTTTACCTCCTCAACCACATCCTGTGCGCTCATCTTCAGCGCTTTCTGCAATCCTGAGTAGCCTTTGTTTGCCAGGTAGTGACCGAGCAGGGTGGGATCAATAATACCGCAGTTATTCAGCACCAGTCTTTTCTGCGGTTTCATAACAGGCACATCAGCAAGTTTCTTATATCCATTACTGCTGCCTTCCCCCATGAAACCTACCACATCACCCGGGGGTGGCTTATCACCCATGACATATGAGTTCAGTATATCCTGTGCATTCTGTTCCGTTACGTTTGCAAAGAATAATAATGCATTCCCGGGTTTATACACTGCAATCAGGGGTTCGAGATAACACATTCCTATACAACCTGTCTCGTGGAGCCTGAATGGCTTTTCCGACTTTTTTTGTCTGTTTCTGAGAACACTGTAAACGGCTGTGGCACCGGCTGACCTGCCGCATGTAGCATTTCCCACAAGTATAGCAGGTGTATCACCCTTTAGCAATTCATCCCACTCTTCAGTTGCGGCTCTTATTAATTCTGCTATATCCATTATTTCTTTATGTCTTTTCCTTCTTAAGGGCAAAAACCTTCCTTACCTTATCGGCACTGAGTTTGGCCTCTACATCATCATTCACCATCACGCATGGTGCCAGGCTGCATGCTCCTATGCATGCAACATTCTCGAGTGAATATTCCAGGTCATGCGATGTCTCGCCTTCCTTAATACCCAGCTGTGATTCTATCTCCTCCTGCACTCTTTTTGCCCCTTTGACATGGCATGCCGTTCCCCTGCACACCATTATATGCTTCTTCCCTTTCGGGGTAAAGCGGAACTGGGCATAAAAGGTGGCTACTCCGTACACCTTGCTTAAAGGCACCCCTGCAAAATCAGCTATCCTTTGCATGGAATCACCAGAGATAAACCCCTCATCCCTCTGCACCTCCTGCAGCAAGGGTATCAGCTCCTCAGCCTTACCTTTAAAATCAGAGAAATAAGTTTCCTTGGTTTTAAACATAGATTAAGTTTTAAGATATGAGTCCAGATCTTCCCGGCTGTTAATATTACAAAATACATTTCGTTTTTCAATATCCTGCAGTTCAAAATATCTGGTATCAACCACAGGCAGGAAGTCTCTTATGGCTAAGCTGTCAGACATTATCAGGTAGGTGTTCAATGAAGGAAGCATTGTTTTGCGGTAAACAGCGTGCAGGGGTTCAATAAACCCGCCGTGGGAAGGCAGCAATGCATCACACTCATTACCAGTATATTCGTCAAGCATCCTCATTATTAGCCCGGGGTCAATATCCGGCATATCACTTGCCAGGAGAAAGACATTGTCCCTGCCCGAATTAACGAGCGCTGAATGAAGACCTCCGAGCGGCCCTTTATCATGATATATATCACCATACATCCTGATGTTTTTGTAATCTGAAAACTCGGACCTGTTATTGGTAATGATGATAATATCATCAAATATTTCCCCGAGCTTATCAAGTGTATGCTCAATAAGAGCTTTACCTCTTATCATCATTTTTGCCTTGGTCCTGCCACTGAACCTGGTATTCTTACCTCCGGCCAGTATGGCTGCAGTGAATTTTGATTTATTGAATGAATGTTCCACGATGATCTCAGGAAATATTTCCGAAGGTAATATACAAAAAAATGCAGAGACCTTTTATTTAAAGCCTCTGCATGCAATACAATCAATTCGTTTTAATCAGCAATATCAAAACAATCCTGTTATGTTACCGTCCTTATCAATATCTATATTCTCTGCCGATGGTTTGGATGGCAGTCCGGGCATCCTCATTATAGCACCTGCTATCGGAACAATAAATCCGGCACCTGAGGCCAGTTCCACCTCCCTGATGGCCACCTTGAAATCTTTTGGTCTTCCCTTCAGTTTTGCATTGTCGGAAAGCGATTTCTGTGTTTTGGCAATGCACACCGGCATATCATCGAGCCCCAGGGCCTCGATGGCTTTAAGCTGCTTTTTTGCCTTTGCTGCAAATTCAACACCATCAGCACCATACATTTCTGTGGCTATGGTTTTAATCTTTTCCTCATAGCTTGATGAGAGTTCATAGAGAGTTTTAAACTTATTGTCAGGGTCATCAACTCCTTTCACTACTTTTTCGGCCAGATCAACAGCGCCTTCGCCACCCCTGGCCCATGAATCGTTAAGAGCCACTTCAACACCTTTCCCTTTACAATATTCTGTAACCAGCTCAACCTCCTTATCGGTATCCGAGGAGAATTTATTTATGGCCACTATAGGTTTGAGTCCGAACATCTTCATATTCTCAATATGCTTATCCAGGTTCTCAAAACCTTCTTCCAGTGCCTTAAGGTTTTCATCGGTCAGTTCTTTTATTCCTGCTCCTCCATGATACTTAAGAGCCCTGATGGTAGCCACTATTACTACGGTATCAGGTACCAGTCCGCCCATGCGGCACTTGATATCAAAGAATTTCTCGGCCCCCAGGTCAGAAGCAAAACCGGCTTCCGTAACCACGTAATCACTGAAGGACAGTCCGATTTTCGTGGCCAGTATACTGTTTGTGCCCTGTGCTATATTGGCAAATGGCCCCCCGTGTATTATGGCCGGGGTACCTTCAAGTGTCTGTACCAGGTTGGGC
>JBKHBA010000217.1:0-4732 GCA_046542595.1 Bacteroidales bacterium
CCATTGCCATTATAATCAGTTGCAGGTGCATCTGTATCTGTTCCTGCATCACGGCAGGGAGAAATGAATGTTATTGACCAGTCGGAGCCGGAAGGATCAACGAAATTGGGTCCGTTCGGGGCTGTGTTTGATGAATTTATTGATATACAATTGGTGTATGATGAGATATCATAATTTGATATAGCACAATTAACGAAGTCTTGCGCTGAAAAAGTTTGATTGCTGTAAGCAATAGGATTATCAGAACCCCATATTATAGAGTTTATAATCTGAGGTTTAAGTGTGCCTGTGTTTTGTCTTAATACCAGGTTTTCGCCGTCATCAGGTGCAGTGTTGTTTAGGATAACACTATTAATTACAATCACATTACCTGCTTCTTTACCAATCCATATACCTCCACCTCCTGCTATACCTTGGGCTGTATTGCTTTCAATAATGCAATTTGAAATAGAGGAACTTGTTCCGTCCCAGAGATAAATTCCTCCTCCAACAACTGTAGAAATATTATTTTTAATAAGGCAATTTGAAATGGCCGGATTTTCTCCTGAGTTAACGAAAATCCCACCTCCCCAGCCTGCTTTATTATTACTTAATTCGCAGTTTGATATTGTCAGGTCACTAAAATCAATATGAATGCCTCCACCATATCGATTTGATAGGCTTGTACTGCTTACATCACCATATTCAATAATACAATGATCAAATAATGATGATCCTGCCGCGCCCATAGATTGAAATGATATATGTCCCCAATTAGCATTTCCAGATGCTTTCGTAAAAGTAATTTCATTCCCTGCAGAAGCACCTGCAGTTATTCTTCCGGTACCTGTAATAATTAAATCTGAAGTCGCTTGGGTAAAGATAATAGTTGTTCCTCCTCCAATTGTAAGATGTCCACCATCATCAATAGTTAGGTCTTCATTGCCACCACTTTGGCCGACATATATTATTGTTCCAGGTGTTTCGCTTGAATTCCAGGTTACACTGTTGCTAATTGTGCCATAATATGGATTTCCACTTGATCCATCTCCTTCAATCCCGTAGGCAATAACTCCACTTAACAGAAATAAGGTTAAAATATATATCTTTTTCATCGCTTCAGGTTTTATTATCCAAGGCTTCATGCACAATAAATAAGACGTTTTCCAGGCGTAATTGGTTGCACAAGAGTCATTACTAAATGCAGGTAAACATTTTACCTAATATAGTCTTTAACAAATGTAGGTTAAATTGCTTAAAAATCAAATGTCTTTTTGATGAACGAAGGCGCAGATTACACTAATTGCCACAGATTAAGGCAGAAAACGCTGATTACGCTGATTTGGGGCAAAGCGCGGAGGGCTGAGAGCAGAGCGCAAAATAATTCTTTTAATTTTTTGTTTTTTGTTTTTTGTCGGTTTCTATGATTTCAACGAACTTATCCACGGCCTCATCCTCAGGTACATTCTTCAGTACTGCATTCCTGCCTTTGTAAATATGTACCTTTCCCCTGGAGGCGCCTATGTAGCCGTAGTCGGCATCGGCCATCTCACCGGGACCGTTAACGATGCAGCCCATAATGGCTATCTTGAGGCCTTTGAGGTGGGAGGTGGCTTTTTTGACCTTTGCCACAGCTCCTGCCAGGTCGTATTGAGTGCGTCCGCAGGTGGGACAGCTGATATAATCATTGCGGGTCATCTTAATACGTGCTGCCTGTAGGATGCCGTCTTTGATGGATTGTATCTTTTCTTCCGGCAGCCTGTCTCCATTATGGATCTCCAGGTCTGTTGCCTGCTTCTCAGTGAGTTCCACCGATGAGTCGACGGCTGCTTTTACCGTCAGCTCCTCCGCATCAATATTATCGTATCGCAATACCAGGGTGTTACTGTCGCCTTTTTGGATTATCTCTGACCTGTTTTTGTTAAAATCCCTGACACTCCTGATAATAGCCCTGCCCACAGGTATCTCATCCTCCGGAGGCTCGGAGAGGGATACACGGATGGTGTCGCCTATGCCCTGGCGCAGCAAGGCCCCTATACCCAGGGCTGAACGTATGCGACCATCCTCCCCTTCACCGGCTTCTGTGACCCCGAGGTGCAAGGGGTAGGCATAGCCCTCTTCCTGCATCATCTTAACAAGAAGCTTTGTTGCCTCTATCATGATAAGGCTGTTGGATGATTTCATGGAGAGCACCAGCCTGTGAAAATTCTCGGATGCCATGATGCGTATAAACTCCATGGCCGACACAGCCATGCCTTCTGGGGTGTTGCCGTAGCGTGTCATAATGCGGTCCGACAGTGATCCGTGGTTTACACCTATGCGTATGGCGGTGCCGGCTGACAGGCATTTATTTATCAGTGGCAATATACGTGCATGTATCCTTTCCAGTTCCTGGGAGTATTCCTTATCTGTCAGTTCAACAGTGCTGAATGTAGCCCTCTTATCAGCATAGTTACCCGGGTTGATCCTTACCTTTGCCACTATGCCTGCTGCAAACTCGGCTACCTTCGGGTTGAAATGCACATCGGCTATCAGGGGGGTATCGAAGCCCGCCTTCCACACCTCTTTTTTTATCAGCGCCAGTGCCTCGGCCTCTTTCTCTCCCTGCGTGGTGAGCCGCACCATCTCGCCCCCGGCCTCTATAATACGTATGACCTGTGCCACGCTGGCTTTTACATCCAGGGTGTTGGTGTTGGTCATCGACTGCAGCCTTACCGGCGCATCACCGCCAAGACTCATTTTGCCGATATGTATCTGATTTGATCTGTACATTTTCAGGTAGTTAAGCTTCTGAACACCTCTTCGAGGCTTTGCTCCCTGAGCTGCATTGACAGTACCGCCAGTCCATTATCCACCGCAAAGCGGAATATATCGGTACGTATATCATCATAGGATGCCGTCTCCACCAGGAAAGTCTTTCCTTCAAGCCGGCGTGCATCAGTCACCCCTTCAATATGCCTTAGCATCCCGGCGTCTATATCGAGATTGAATTCAACCAGGATGGTCCTGATATTCTTTTCGAGCCTTGTAAAGATATCTTTCTTGTTTTCGTCAGCCTTTATCTGTCCTTTATCTATGATGATGATACGGTCGCATACCGCCTCCACCTCCTGCATTATATGAGTTGATAGCATCACTGTTTTTTCTTTTCCCGCCTTTGATATAAGGTTTCTTATTTCCACTATCTGGTTGGGATCGAGTCCGCTCGTGGGCTCATCCAGTATCAGCACCTCCGGATCATGTATAAGAGCCTGTGCCAGTCCCACACGCTGGCGGTAGCCTTTTGACAGCTTGCCTATTGTCTTATGCTGCTCCGCTGTGAGTCCCGTTTGCTCAATAATATCACTGATCCTTTTCTTAGGGTTTTTGAGCTTATATATACCGCATATATATTCCAGGTATTCCCTTACGTACATCTCATGGTACAGGGGATTGTTCTCCGGCAGGTAGCCTATTCTCTTTCTTACCTCTATTGAATTGGCCTCCACATCGATATCATTGACAAACACTTTTCCTTCGCTGGCGCTTATATAGCCGGTTATTATCTTCATCATGGTTGACTTGCCTGCCCCGTTGGGACCCAGGAATCCGACTATCTCGCCCGTATGAACCTCAAAGCTCACCCTGTCGAGCGCCTTCTGCTCACCGTAATGCTTGCTTACCTCTTTAACTTTAATAGACATAGATATAATTTGTGGCTAAGGTAAATAATATATTCAATCACTCAAGCTTCCTGCCAGGAGTATATGGTGCCCCGGCCTTATCCAGTGCTGCCTCATATTCTTCCAGTGCCCTGAAATATTCATCCAGATCATCCCTGAATGCACTGAAATCCTTTTCAGCTATTTCAATATTTCGTTTATGGGTAGCTGTCGGGTTTTGTCTTGTTTCCCAGTGACCCGATACCACTTTACCCACCCTTGAATTAATAGAGGGCGCTGTGGCTTCGTTTAATCCCTGGCGGACAGGATCGCCATAGAGCCGCTTTTGCAATTCCGCTAAATTCTGTTCCAGCTGATCGAGCTCTGCAAATAGTTCCGGTGATGCCTTTGGCGTCTTCAGCAGTGCTGCTTTCATGTATCTTATGCGCTCGCCCGCTTCTCCCAGCTTTCTGCCGGCACTCATGATCTGCCGGTACAGCTCACTTGTTTTCTCTTTAAATTCAGCTATTGCGTTAAAATCAGCACCAGGGGAGGTGTTGGGAACAGCTTTAACGCTGAACTGCTGAGGCTCCCCGTAAGCTTTTAGCGTTCCGTTATGAGCGATGTACAGAGCCACACTGTATTTACCGGGAGCAACCATTGGTCCCGCAGCATCACCTGCCCATGGGGGTTTAAATGCCGGTTGCGAGAGGCTCACCGGGTTTGGAGGAGGCAGCCTGAGGTCCCAGTCAGCACGGTGCAATCCCTTTTTTGCCTTTCCTTTGATCCAACGCAGCGGATCACCATTTTCATCACTCACCAGTAACAGTACCTGTGGCTCATCCTCATCCGCTTCCTGCTGCAGACGTTCCCATCCCGGAAAGGGGATGCTTGCATCTTTTTCCCTTAAGGCTTTTTCTTCCTTTTTACGTTCTGCTTTTGCCGTTTCAGGTGTATTATCAATATAATAGGTGAATACAGCCCCAAAAGGAGGATTATCACCAAGGAAATTTGCAGAACCCAGGGTAGGCATCCCTTTGGCCTGCATTGGCACATAAGGAACGTACCACCAGGCATCCCTGACAGGAAAGAGAGTGTTGCTTTTTCCTTTT
>JBKHBA010000218.1:0-4717 GCA_046542595.1 Bacteroidales bacterium
CGTCAAAAGATTCACTCTCACCTTCCACCCATGTCTTTTTAAGGTCGGTACCTCCGGCATCCGGAAGCATCTTCTTGAATACATTATAAAACACTGTCTCCCCATTCGGAGCATTATAATACGTTTCTTTCTCTATAACCAGTATATATAGGGTGAGATTTTGAGCATCCACATCTTCCAGTGCCGTAATATCACAGGAAACAGTCAGTATCCCTTCTGCTACCTGTGAGCTTATATCCATATCAAAATATGGATTTATCATACTTCTCTTATACAGGTCAACTGAATCGACCCGGTTATTAAGTACATAATTATATTCGAATGCATAATTTGTATTTATCCCACCGTCAACATAGGAATAAGGTGTTCCGGACAATCCGTAAAAGAGCATGCGTGCACTCACGTCAGCCTCATTATCATAATAGAAATCATCATCAGCCGGTAAATTTGTATGATACTGCACATTTATCACATCATTGCCGGTATTATCGACTATCTCTTTCAGTAATTCACCGGCATCCTTATTATCAGTGCTGTTATAGTTGGTAAAATGCTCCAGCAATACATTTCTGGTTCTTGTGCTAATACTGAAATTATCAAAAGCAAATCCTTCATTATCTTTTGCTGTCCCATCCGATCCGTAAACGAGCCTGAATTTAATATCTTTTTTTCCTGCTATCTCATCCAGTTTATTTCTTACGTTAACCCAGCCAGTATCCTGTCCTCCAACTGATGTCCAGCCTATTGACTGTCCGCCGGGTTTACCATTGATCAAAACCGAATTATACCAGTTAATGCCATCATCCAGACTGCCCACCAGCTTCCAGTCGCCGCTATTACCCACACTGTACTGAAGTGCAGCGCCATCTCTGTTTCTGTCTAATCTCTTCCATACATCAATAGATACATAAGGCCTGCTTATATTGGTAAAGTCGAAACAGGGACTCTCCACCGAATAAGCTGACTCAAGCTGATTAACAGTATCAAAATTGGTATGCCAGGCATTATATCCTGATGCCGCCTCATTCATTACATCACGGCCGGGTGTTCCGAAACTCCACTCATTAAAGCTCTCTCCCAGGCCTGCTATCCATCCTCCCTGTCCGTCTTCAAAATCCTGGTAATAATCATCATCCTCCAGCGTGATTGTAGGTCTTATGGTCACTTCTTTTATTATTGTATCATGGCATGCAGTATAGCCTGTCTTAACAATAAGCTGTACATCAAATTCCCCAACAGATGTCTTGGGATACCTTACCTGTTCACCTGACAGCGGGTCACTGCCGTCAAAGAAATTCCATATATGCTCTGCCACCGGAGCCGGGGAGAATGATTTATCAAAAAGCAGCAGGGAATCATCAATAATATAACAGTCTCCCGTCCATGCAAAATCTGCATCAGGCTTTACACCCAGGTCGATATTTTTCTCACGGGTGTCTGTGCAGGCGTTTACAGTGACAGCTGTCAGTTCAACCACCCTGGGTCCGTGTGTCCTGTACATATGTCCCGGACTCTCAAGATCACTCTCGTTAAAGCTGCCCGGATCACCAAAGCGCCATGCCCATGTCTCAACAGGGTCATCTGATGCTGTATTATTGATAAAGAGGGTGGTATCTTCACCATGTTCTATACACACATCTGCGACATCAAAATCAACCACTGGTGCAGGGTTGATCTTTACCGGTACACTCACCTCAACATAACAACCTGTTTCCTGGTTTGTATATTTATACGACACCCCCGTTTCTCCCAGTCCCATTGAGGGGTCAAGAAAGTTACCATCAACAGGACCTGTAAACACACCTCCAAGTTTGGATGTAAACAGTTCCAGCGGTTCCAGGTTATTGCAAAATTCATCACCTGCATTCAGGTTATTTATCTCCACTGTTCCCAGGGAATCAACCTTAAGGGTCACAGAGACCACAAAGCGTGTAAGCACCGAATCCTTATAACTGTAGTTGATCCTGTGGTCGCCCCTGCCGGCAGCGGCCGGATCAAATACTGCCCTGGTATCATCAATAGCTGTTATTCCTGGGCCTTCAAAGCCTATACCTGTCCAGGACGCCCCTGTATTTTCATAGATGAGTGTATCGTTAAGCCCGTCATAACAGTACTGATTACCCTCATTTACACCTATGATTGCGCCTTCGGCTTTCACAACCATAATATTCGTGTTTATGGCGGAAGCGCAGCTGTTGGTGTCTACATAGGAGAAGTCCACCAGCGTACTGCCTTCACCGGCCACTGAAGGGTTAAATTTATAAACAGGTCCATCCAGGTAAACCCCGTTACCGGAAAAAGTGCCGTCAGAAGGAGAGCCTGTAAGCTCAAAAGGTGCTTCATCGAGGCTTACTGTTGGCCTGTCAGTCAATATTTCCACATCAGGGCTTGGATGGACATAAACATCCCTGTTCACTGTTTTGGTACATCCTGATGACTGAACTGTAGAAACATGGGTGTAGCTAAGCTGGTAAGGGATATCGGAGGGCGGTGTCTTATACGGGTACAGGTCGGCTATCTGCCCATAGTTAACAAATGAAGTATCCGGACCGGTAAAAGCAAAATTACCGGAGCCTGTTGAATTTTCAACTGATACACGCATATTAACATCTCCCTCATATTCACAATAGCTGTCATTAAGTCCTATGATCTCAAGTTTACCTATGGAATCAATAAATACAATCCGGGATAATTCATAATCAACACCCTCCCATATATAGGCAAAGCTAACTGTATCCCAACCTGCTCCCACACCGGGAATATAATAGTCTGCGGTAGTGGTACCGCTTGAAGTAATCCCTCCTTTTGTATTGCTAAAGCCTGTAATACTCACTCCGGCCGGCAGGCCTGTAACATTTATGCCATATATCATATCATCATAACATATAATATCCGGCAGCCCTTCTATAGCTCCCTGTGCCTCCCGCACAAGAGTATTATTGGTTTTTGCAGCAAAGCACCCGTTCACATCGGTAACTGAATATCGTATATCATGGCTTCCCACACCCGCCAGCTCAGGATAAAACTGGTCGCCGACAATACCTGATCCCGTAAAGGTTCCGCCTGCCAGTGCAGGAACAAGCAGATCAGGATCACCCTCTACATTATATGTTGGATCAATGGCAAAGTCTGCATCGGGCAAGGGATTAATAGTCACATCCCTGCTTATCACCTGGCTTGTACAGCCTCTGGCCGTTGTATAGCGGTATGTTACGGGATATACAGCTCCTGCCGGTACCAGTGCCGGATCAAAGACTGCCGACCCTGTCGATTTACTAGTCAGCATATCACCTGTCCACTCGCCGTTTCCACCGGCCGGATAAAGATTATCCACGCTTATAAACCTTGTCGGGGCATCAGTACAATAGGCATCGTCAAGGTTCTGAAAAGCCAGCGCCGTGCCAACGGAATCAACGACAAATCCTCTTTTTATTTCAATAATGGAAGATTCGTGCTGGTAAGTAAAATATAAACTATCGGCATTATCACCTGCACCCATAAGCGCCGGGTCAAAAACAACGGTAGTATCATTCAGCAGGCTTATGACAGCTGATGGTTCCGTGAATATAAACATAGGCCCGCTGGCATCAGAGGGCATATTTCTTACAACAATCGTGTCAATTCCGTTATCGTAACAGTACACATCCTTAAAGCTCTCAAAATATGTTTCAACGGGATTTACATTTACCGTATCCGATACTTTCTGTATACAGACGTGTTCATCATACTGAAGAGTGAGCTGATAGTCAATAACAAAAGGGCTGTTATCGGTGTTAACGGCAGACGGATCAAAGGTGCCGGAAGAAACACCTTCACCACTGAACACCCCTCCCTCCGGGTTGGCCTGAAGGATAAAAGGAGGATCTGCCACACTTACTTCATCATTGAGTATAATAAAAGTGGCCAGGATGTCACTGAGAACCTCTGCACCCTCAACCGGGGAAGGTGCTTTGGAGACCGGGGTTACACCAAACTGCAGAGCAGACTCAATATCATTTTCCGTAAGCACATATGATTGGGATGTGGCACCCGGAATCGGTGATCCGTCCCTGTACCACTGGTACAAGGAGTTACCTTCCTGCCTGTTATAGGTATATGTATATTTACCCTGCACTGTATTACCAGTATTTCGCACAGCAGAGATGCATACATCCGATGCCACAGGCAGGCCTGAGGGCGGAACAGCCGTAGTGGCAGCACTCTGCACCGGATCACCCTCTAACGGATAACCGCCTGCTGCTACCGGTGTCACTTCAAAAACCAGGCTGCTTCCAACATCATCATATGTCACAGTATAATTAAGCGTAGCGGCTCCTGCTATCTCCTCAGTGCCGTCTCTCAGCCACCTGTAGGTGGATGCACCTTCCGTATCACCATCACTATCGTTATAAGTATATGAGCCTGTCAGCTCATCACCCACTTCAGGAGCAGTATTATCAATAATTACGGCACTGGCTTCAGGCTGTGAATTAACAGGACCGTGGGCGGCTGTCCATTCTTCTGTTCCTGTGGTTTCACCGGTCTGTGCTACCGGCTGCACTCCAAAAAAGATGTATTTACCCTGATCCGCATCTCTTATTTTATATGATATGCCGGTTTCACCACTTATAATCGATGCATCAGTCTGCTCTTCTGTACTGCCAGCAGCCCACCTGTAATTTGAATTTCCTTCAAGATCATTATCGGCATCATTATAGTCATAATCACCGCTCAGCAC
>JBKHBA010000219.1:0-4710 GCA_046542595.1 Bacteroidales bacterium
AGTTTTTCTCAATATATATATAGGTAAAATACACCAGGAAACCCATCAGAGGTATCTGCCAGATGAAGCGGTCAAGGTCGCGGAAGGATGAGGGTTCCTTTTCCATGCCCGTACGCATCCTTATTCTTTTTGCTGCTTTCCATTCTCTTACCATCCTGGGGTCGCGTTCATATATTTTTACCAGGCTTCTTATCACTATCTTTATGGGTTCACCTTCCGCTATAACCGTCTCCCGCGCTTTCCTGAGGCTTGTTCTCACAAACCAGGTAACTGCCGGAACAAGGATCACAGCCAGGATGGTGGTTATTAGTTGCCACATGAACTTGTTGATATTCAGGTAAATCATGATAGTGATGATCACAAAAACTATCAGCATTCCTGTTTTTATTTTCCATTTCTGCGACCTGATCCACGACAGCGAGTTTTCAAGTCCGGTATAGAATGTTGGTATGAACACCAGGGTAAGCATTGTGCTTAGTGCCAGTCCGCCTATCACTGTAATAGCGAAAGATGCGCCTATGGTGGAGGCATACTCTGATTTACCCATTGCCAGGGGCAATAGTGCCACTATTGTGGTGATAGCAGTGATAAGTATGGGCCTTACCCTTGCCAGTCCGGCCGTCATAAGCGCCCTGGACCGCCTGTATCCTCTTTTTCTCAGAATATTTGAATAGTCGATAAGAATGATCCCGTTGTTAACCACCACACCCAGGAGTATGAGGAACCCGGTCAGGGTGTTTGCATTGAGCAGTGAGTTGCCGGTGAGGATAAGGGCTATCAATGAGCCCAGGGCTGCCAGGGGTATGGAGAGCATCAGTACAACCGGCGTGGACAGGGATTCAAAGACGGCTGCCAGTATCATGAAAATAAGGATGAAAGCAATACCTATCAGGTAATAGAAATCCTTCAGACCATCTTCTTCGTGTACCACTTCAACGGCAATGCCTGAGGGTATGCTTATGCCGGCTATCAGCATGTCAATTTCTTCCCTTGCACTTTCCAGCAAGGTTTTCGATGAATTAATCTCATCATTGAACCTGTATGTTACCGTTATACTTTTTTCCTGGTTTTCGCGGTGTATGCTGCCCATGCCCCAGGAGAACACTATATCGGCTATCTCATCCATCTCCACTATATTGCCACCTGCTCCTGATACCTGCAGCTGTTTAAGGTCGTCAATATTTTTATATTCCTCCTCCTCTTCTTCCTCCGTGTCATATTTTATTATGATATCATACTCATCAATGCCCTGTCTGAATGTAACACCTGAGGAATACTCAGGCTGAAAGGATGACAGTTCAGCAGCAATATTATTCAGGCTTATATTATTCCTGCTCATAAGTTCAGTGTCGAAATTGAGCTGCACTTCGGGGGTGTTATCCTGCACATTGATGCTAACAGACCGTATGGTATTGAAGTCTTCCATATAATATTCAAGGTCATCGGCCAGGTCGCGCATTTTCCTGAAATCCTGTCCTTTGATTATTATACTCTCATACTGGGTTCCTATACCGAGCATGCGGGTAAAGCTTTCACCCGGGTTGGCCCCGCCGGTGCCTCCACCTCCTCTGCCACCCATGCCGCCACCTGATGAAGTTTCTTCCATGCTTATATCAGCACCGCCAAAGTCATGTACTCTCTCATAGATATCATTTTTTATCTCGCCCAGGTTCCTGTCGCTTTCTTTATCCCATTCGTCTTTTAGCCTTACAGTTAACGAGGCCTGGTCTTCTTCTATCTTTGATATTATATCATCTTTCTCGGGCAGGTTGTCCAGCCTTTTTTCCAGTTCGGTAACCAGGGCATCGGTTTTCTCAAGTGTTGAGCCTGCCGGCATCACTATGCTTACAGGGAAGCTGGCTGCTTCTATCTCTTCGAGGTTGTTAATGCTGAGTCCAAGCCCTATAAGCAGTGCTGCGAAGAATACAGCCAGGGTGCTGATAATTACTGTGGCTGGCCTTCGCATGCTGGCCTTGAGGATAAGCAGGTATGACTGTATCAGGCGGTCATGCAGGGATAGCTTTTTGAAGATCTGTGACTGACTTTTTCCGGACCATGTAAGAAGGTAATGGGTGGCCATGGGTATCAGCAGCAGGGCAACGGCCAGCGACACCAGCAGGGTGGACACTATTGAGACCCCTATATTCTTCCCTATAATCCTTACCATGAAATTATCGGAAAAGACAAAGGGCAGGAAAACAGTGATGGTTGTAAGAGTGGCTGCAATAACGGACCTGTATACCTCTTTTGTTCCTTTTTTTACTGCTTCATCGCTTCCTGTACCGCTTCCTGCCAGCCTGTAAATATTTTCAAGGACAACAACGGAATTATCTATAAGCATACCTATGGCCAGGGCCATTCCCACAAGGGTAAGGCTGTTAATTGTTATGCCGGCTGCGTAGAAGAGGTTAAAAGCGGTATACACTGATACAGGGATGGAGAAAGCTATTATAAAGACAAGGCGTATATTTTTCAGGAAGAACCATAGAATAATCACTGCAAGGAGTCCACCGACCAGTGCAAGGTTGATTATCTGGTCGATATTCTTTTCCATTATCTCCGCGTTATTATTCTGCACTACTATCTCAACACCTGATGAGGCCATCCGCCTGTTAAGCTCTTCTATAACATCAATTGTTTTATGTGAGAGGTCTATAATATTGGCCTGGTTGTCATATACCAGGTTCACTGTTACGGCATCCAGCCCGTTAACACGGCTGTATGATTCTTCTTCCTTTACACCGAAGAAAATATCTGCAATATCCTTCAGCAGTATAGGGCCCTCCTTGCTTACGACTATACCGGCGATATCGCTTACATCGGAGTATTCTGCTGATATATTGACAAAGAAGCTCCTGCCAGCCTCATATACGCGTCCGGCAAAAACCCTGTCACTGCTGTTTGATGCTATCAATGATCTCACCCTGTTCATGGTAATGCCGTTAGCCCTGCATGCCTCCTCATCAAGTCTTACCTCTACAGAGCTTTCCCTTCCACCGAACACTTCAACTCCTGCTATACCGTCAATATTTTCAAGTTCTGGTTTTATGTCTTTGTCAGTGATATCTCTTATCCTGTCTACACCGCCACTGCCCCTTACCTGCAGGTCCATAAACTGGCTGTTGAGCTGCTCCAGGTCTATCCGGATAATATTGATCATAAACTCTTCCGGAAGGGTTTTTGACAGTACATTTACTTTTTCCTGCAGCTTAAGGTATGAATATTTCAGATCGGCATTCTGGTTATAATATATCATTACCGTCCCGTTTCTTGATGTGACGGTGGATTCTATCTTCTCCACATCCTCAAGGGTGCCAACAGCACCTTCCACCGGTATTACTGCCTGGTTCTCAATATATGAGGGATCAACATCAAGCATGGAGTTTACCTGCACTATCAGTGTTGGCAGCTGGGCGTTGGGGTACAGCTCAACCTGCAGCTGCTGATATGAGACATAACCAAGTAATGACAGCCCTATAAAGAGCATACTTATCAGTGTCTTTCTTTTGATTATAAATTCCATATCGGTTTAGTCAGCTTGGGCTATATGAGTATTCCTTTTACCGCTTACCTTATCCTTAAAGGCATCCAGCACCCAGTAAACACAGGGTATCACTATCAGTGTAAGTATTGTTGATGTAACAAGTCCCCCTATCACCGCCAGCGCCATGGGTGAGCGTAGTGATGCACTTTCACCAAATCCCAGGGTGAGTGGCAGCAGGGCCAGTATGGTTGTTATGCTGGTCATTACTATGGGTCTTATCCTCTGACCGCCGGCTTCAATTATTGCCTGCCTGCGGTTTAAGCCGTCTGTTCGCAGCTGGTTGATCCTGTCAATAAGAATTATTGAATCATTTACGGCTATGCCTGCAAGCATAATAATCCCTATATATGCCATTATATTCAATGCTTTGCCCATAAGGAAGAATATCCATATTGATCCCACGGCAGCCAGGGGTATGGTAAGCAGGATAACGAAGGGATGGATCAGCGATTCAAACTGGGATGCCAGCACCATGTACACAAGAATAATTGAAAGTAACAGGGCGAAGGTCAGGTTCTCCATTGATTCTTCTCTCTTTAGCTCATCGCCCGTGATTATTGTCCTGTAGTCTGAGGGCAGTGTTATGCCCGCCAGTATTTCTTCGGCTTCTTTCACTACCTGGTCAAAATGAGTCTCTTCGTTGACCATTGCATAAACATAAGCTGTTCTTACCTGGTTATTCCTGTTTATCTCGCGTGGCGACCTGACCCTGGATACCTTAGCAAGCTCACTGAGGGGTACTGATACAGCTCCTGCCTTAATTACCAGCTTATGCAGGCTGTTGAGCGGCACCTCTTCCAGCTTCACCGTTATATCCCTGAGTTCACCGCCCTGTTCAAAATCGCCGGCAGCCGAGCCGCTGAGGTGCGACTGCACCTGTGATATTATCTCCTCCACGGATACATTATAGTAGCTGGCTTTATAACGGTCTATCATTATATCCACCTCTGGACTCCCTTCATCCAGGGAGCTGCTTATATTGAATATATTATCCGACATCAGCAGACCTGCCTTCACCTTATCTGTCAGCTCCCCGATTACATCGAGGTCTTCACCCCTTACTTCAATAACCAGGGGAGCCTGATCTGTTCCCAGTGTTGTCTGTAATGCTGTTTCTTCTTTTTTAAAGTTTATCCTAAATCAGCAATGATATGCAGAAATTTTTC
>JBKHBA010000220.1:0-4668 GCA_046542595.1 Bacteroidales bacterium
TTGTCAGTATGCCTTTATCAATATCAAAAACCGGCACACCGTCAAAAACAGAAAGGAAGGTATTTTCCTGCATCCTGCGGAGCGAGTCCGTTGTCCCTTTGCCGAATAATATCTCAGATGCTTCCTGTGATGCTTTCAGGTCGTCATGCGAATGCACCATCACCGTCATCTCTTCGGCCAGCCTCTTCTGCAGTATCCTGATATGGGGAGCCTGGTTATGTTCCGCCACAAGCTCTTCTATCTCTTCCCGTTCCATTACAGTAAATATTTTTATATACCGTGCAGCATCCTCATCCGACACGTTAAGCCAGAACTGGTAGAACTTATAGGGTGATGTCTTTTCAGGGTCGAGCCACACATTACCTGATTCCGTCTTTCCGAACTTGCTGCCGTCAGCCTTGGTTATCAGCGGGCACGTCAGGGCAAAAGCTTCGCCTCCCTCTTTCCTTCGTATCAACTCGGTTCCCGTTACAATATTACCCCACTGGTCAGAACCACCCATCTGCAGCTTACAGCCATATTCCCTGTACAGGTTTAAAAAATCATATCCCTGCACCAGCTGGTATGAGAATTCAGTAAAGGACATACCCTGGTTGGTATCACTTCCCAGGCGTTTCTTTACGGAGTCTTTCGACATCATATAATTGACCGTTATGTGCTTTCCTATATCCCTTATAAAGCCAAGGAAGCTGTAATCTTTCATCCAGTCGTAATTATTTACCAGCATTGCCCTGTTTGGTATATCCGACTCAAAATCAAGAAATTTTGCCAGCTGCTTTTTCAGGCATTCCTGGTTCTCCCTGAGCACCTCTTCGGTAAGCAGGTTACGCTCCTGGTTCTTGCCTGAAGGATCGCCTATCATACCTGTTGCACCACCCACCAGTGCTATGGGCGTATGTCCTGCCCTCTGGAAATGCTTAAGCAATATTACCTGCACCAGGTGTCCTATATGCAGGGAATCAGCCGTAGGGTCAAAACCCACATAACCCGCTATACGTTCCTTATCCATGTATTCCTGGGTACCCGGAGTGATATCATGCAGCATCCCCCTCCACCTTAGTTCATCAACAAAATTCATCTGAAAAGTATTTATTTACCGAAAGTGCAAAGATAAAAAAAATAGCATAAGAGATGTCCGCATCATGCGGCCTCACAGAAAAACAACACAGTATTTGCGGAGAAAAACCCTGGCATACATTTACACGAGAGGAGTATCAGAATTATCTCCTTTCCTTTGTTTAAGCTCATCAAAGCTCTTACGCAAATCCCCTCCCTCAATGATGGGGAAGAGCAGCGGAGCAAAATCAGCCACGGGATTATAGAATTTTGATTCTGATATCTTATCCTCCGGCAGGAATCGTGCTTTCTGGTCTATGGTGTTAAGGACAATAAACACTATGCTCAGTATCAGTATGGTCTTTAAAACGGCAAAGAGCATTCCCAGCAAACGCACAATAAACCCCAGGGCTACAGCCTTCATCAGCTTATCGAGTGTTTTGGCAAGGAAGTGAACCAGTACAACTATTATAATAAATGTAATAATGAAGGCCACCAGGCCCGTGTACTGACCTTGCGCATCAAAATATTCAACCAGCTTGCTCTGGGTAAACCATGAGAACCGTATAGAACCCCATATGCCTAACACAAGGGCTGCTATTGATGCTATTTCAATAAAAAGCCCGTTCTTAAAACCCCTGAACAGGGCCCAGGCTATAAGGGCGAGAATGATAATATCAATATAATTCATTACAGTCGGCTTTGCAATCCAAAGATAAAGTAATTTCTTATTGATGCCGCATGCCCCCGGTTCGTATTTTTGCCGCAACACGGGAATGATTCGTAATCCCGGGAACTTACAGGAATATAATATCATTAAAAGACTGACAAAAAGTAAATAATCAAAATATTAGCAGTACCTTTGCAGCCCAATTCACATTTATGAACATATTTAAAGAAACAGGTCTTAATGACGATTTATTAAGAGCTGTCACAAAACTGGGTTTTGAAAAACCCACCCCCATCCAGGAAAAAACTATACCTTCCATTCTTACATCCGGACAGGATATAATAGGACTGGCGCAGACAGGCACCGGTAAAACGGCTGGCTTCGGGCTGCCAATCATTCAGAAGATCAATACTGATGACCGCTCGGTGCAATCGCTGATTTTATGTCCCACCCGCGAGCTGTGCATGCAGATAACAGAGGACCTGAACAGCTATTCCCGCTATACAAAGGGACTGTCTGTACTGGCTGTTTACGGCGGTGCAAACATCGTACCCCAGATGCAGGCACTCAAAAAAGGAGCACAGATAGTCGTTGGAACACCCGGAAGGACACTTGACCTTATAAAAAGGAAGGTGCTTAAGATAGACAATATCTCATGGCTTATACTTGATGAGGCTGATGAGATGCTCAATATGGGCTTCAAGGAAGACCTGAATGCAATACTGGAAACCACCCCGGCCGGGAAGCAGACGCTGCTTTTTTCAGCCACCATGCCCCGTGATGTAAGGCGTATAGCTGACACATATATGAATAACCCGCTGGAAATAACGGCGGGCAAAAAAAATACCGGTGCAGAAAATGTCGAGCATCACTATTATGTTGTAAGGGCTGCAGACCGCTATGCTGCCCTTAAAAGGATAGCTGATATAAACACAAAAATCTACGGCATTGTATTCTGCCGCACACGGAACGAAACAAAGGATGTTGCTGACAAACTTATACAGGACGGCTATAATGCCGATGCCCTGCATGGTGAGTTATCGCAGGCCCAGCGCGACCATGTGATGCAGCGTTTCCGCAAAAAGAACCTGCAGCTGCTGATAGCTACCGATGTGGCCGCCAGGGGCATCGATATCAACGACCTCACGCATATTATTAACTATAACCTGCCCGATGACCCCGAAGTATACCTCCACAGGAGCGGTCGTACAGGCCGTGCCGGCAAATCGGGTATCTCCATAAGCATCACGCACTCGCGCGAGGGAAGGCGGATAAAAGAGCTGGAGAACCTGATAGGGAAGAAATTCACGCTTAAGATGATACCCGGTGGTAAGGAAATATGCGAAAAACGTATGTTCAACCTTATCGATAAGGTGGAAAAGGTACAGGTGGATGAATCGAAGATTGAATCATTTATGCCTGACATCTACAAGAAGCTTGAGTGGCTCGACAGGGAAGAACTGATAAAACATTTTGTGTCGGTTGAGTTTAACCGCTTCCTCGAATATTACAAGAATGCTCCCGACCTGAATGTCTCATCCGAAAAAGGAAGTGATATAAGGAAGAAAAAGCAGGGGGCAAAATCAGACTATACCAATATCTATATCAATATAGGCAACAAGAAAGGTATGGATCCTGCCAGGCTTATTGCACTGATTAATGAAGCAATGAGAAAAAGGGATATACCCATTGGCAAGATAGATGTACAGCGTAATTTTTCCTTCTTTGAAATAGACAGGGCATGGGATCAGAAGCTATTGCAGGCCTTTGATGGTGCTATCTACGAGGATCAGCCCGTTGTTGTTGAGATAAAAAATCAAAAGATGAAGCCTCCTTCCAGGCCTAATCATAAAAGCAGTGTTAAGAAAAAGCACAGGAAAGGAAAAAGAAGGCCGAGGGTATAGATTTATAATACAGCGTTTTAAAAAGGCCCGGGGTAAATGTTCTACTCCGGGCCTCATTTTTTACAGGCAGGTCAGAGACCTGCGCCTGTGCTATTTCACCAGCTTATAGCCGTCTATCTTGCCTTTCTCCTCCTGGCTTATACCATGCTTCATCCAGTAAGGCATGGCTTCATCTTTAAGGTAATGATCAAAAAACTGCATCTTTCTTATTGACAGGTCTTTCCTGTTAGGCCTCTTCATAAGGTTATGGGCCTCATCATTATAGGTCAGCATCCATGCCGGCTTGTTCAGTCTCCTCAGGGCCACAAAGAACTCTATACCCTGGTACCAGGGTACAGCCCCGTCATCATCATTATGCATAATCAGTACCGGTGTATTGATCTTGGGCACAAAGAATATGGGTGAATTCTCTATATATTGAACAGGTTTCTCCCAGAGAGTACCACCTATCCGGCTCTGTGTCTGCTCATACTGAAACATCCTGCTCATGCCCGATGCCCAGCGTATGCCACCATAGGCGCTTGTCATATTGCTAACCGGAGCACCTGAAAAAGCGCAGGCATAGAGGTCTGTCTCGGTAATAAGGTAAGCTATCTGGTATCCGCCCCAGCTCTGTCCGTCAAGACCCAGCTTATCGCGGTCAATAAAATCATGCCTTTCCAGCAGGGCATGTGTGCCGCTTACCACTGCATTATAACAGCTGTGACCGGGATATCCTTCCACATAAGGTATGTCCGGAACAAAAACCAGGTAGCCGTTGCTTACTGCATAGATCCTGTTTATCGTTGAGGCACTCGGAGCAGGTGTGGTGTAATTGTGCAAACCGTCCGAGCTGCGCTCATAGAAATACACTACCATGGGATACTTCTTTGAAGGATCGAAATTTTCGGGCTTGTATAATATACCCTGCAGCTCCTGTCCGTCAAATGACTCCCACTCTACCAGTTCAGATGTCCCCCAGATATACTCATCCTGCTGCGGGTTGGTCTCTGATATCTTCAGCGGATCTGAGAATTTAAGGTCGCTGACATATAACTC
>JBKHBA010000221.1:0-4625 GCA_046542595.1 Bacteroidales bacterium
TTCTGATGACCTGCTGTCTTTTTCTTTCAGTGTGGAAGGAGAGGAGTATATTTATAATATTGACGATGGCTCACTGCATGAAAAACAGGCGGCCGGATATGATATGAGAAATGCCGTTGTCTCTCCTGATAAGAGCAAGGCCGCCTTTATCCGCGATTATAACCTGTGGGTTAAGGATCTTAATACAGGCGGGGAGACCCGTCTTACCACCGATGGTGTAAAGGACTTTGGATATGCCACAAATAATGCCGGGTGGACACGCAGGGAGTCGCCGGTGCTGTTGTGGTCGCCTGACTCAAGGATGATAGCCACATTCAAACATGACGGCAGGGGAGTGGGTGAGATGCACCTGGCTACAACCAATGTTGGTCACCCCGAGCCGGAAGTATGGAAATACCCCTTGCCTGGTGATAGCCTTATCTTCAGGATACACAGACTGGTCATACATATGGATGATAAGAAAGTTGTAAAACTCAGGATGGATCCTGATCCCCACCGGTCAACAATAACAGACCATATCGCAACACGTGGCGGACAGTTTGCTGATGTTGAGTGGAGTCGCGACGGGTCAGTGCTGGCCTTTGTATCTACCTCACGTGATCATAAGCACGAGGTTCTGAGAGTGGCGGATCCTTATACCGGTGAGGTGAGGGATGTGCTGGAAGAAAAGGAAGAAACTTTTTTCGAATCGGGTTATAATATGATCAACTGGCACATACTGCCTGCCACCGATGAAGTGATATGGTATTCACAGAGGGATAACTGGGGCCACCTGTACCTTTATGACCTTGCCACGGGCGAACTGAAGAACCGTATCACGAGCGGCGACTGGAAAGTGCTGCAGGTGAGGCATATTGACAGGGAGAGCGGGACTATCTTTTTCACGGGGGCAGGACGCGAGCCCGGTGATCCTTATTTCCAGTACCTCTACAGTGTTAAGACTGACGGGTCTGATTTCAGGCTTCATACACCCGACAGTGCCAATCATAATGTGAATATAAGCCCTGACGGGTCGTATTTTGTTGACAGCTATTCAACGCCTGTGGACCCACCGGTGACAGTGCTTGGGAGTACTTCAGGTGATTCGCTGCTTGAACTCGAAAAAGCTGATATATCAGACCTGCTGGCAGAAGGATGGGTGCCGCCCGTACCTTTCAGTGTTAAAGCACGTGATAAGGAGACGGACCTGTATGGGCTGATGCATAAACCTTCTGATTTCGATCCCTCTGAAAAGTATCCTGTAATAAATTATATCTACCCCGGACCGCAGTCGGGCAGTGTAGGCTCAAGGAGCTTTTCTGCTTCGCGCAGCGACAGGCAGGCTATAGCTGAACTTGGTTTTATTGTTGTTGCCATTGACGCAATGGGTACGCCTATGAGATCCAAATCTTTCCATGAGGCTTATTATGGCAATATGGGTGATAACGGGCTGCCTGACCAGATAACAGGTATGGAGCAGCTGGCAGAGAGGCACAGCTGGATTGATATAGACAAAGTAGGAATATACGGTCACTCGGGCGGTGGATTTGCTTCAACAGATGCTATACTCAGGTATCCTGATTTCTTTAAGGTGGCCGTAAGCGGCGCCGGTAATCATGATAACAGGAATTATGAGGATGACTGGGGAGAGAAATGGCAGGGTCTGCTGGAAGAGTACCCCGATGGTACAACTAATTATGATAACCAGGCAAACCAGAACCTGGCGGGCAACCTGAAAGGTAAGCTCCTGCTGGCGCATGGTACAATGGATACCAATGTACCCTATTATAACACCCTGCTGGTTGTTAATGAACTTATAGCCAATAATAAGGACTTTGACCTTATCCTGTTTCCCAACAGGGGCCATGGTTTTGGCAATGAGCCTTATATGATGCGAAAGCGCTGGGATTATTTTGTTAAACACCTCATGGGTGCTGAACCTCCAAAAGAGTTTGAGTTTTCGGTGAATACATCAAGGAGGTAGAAGGCCTTAGATTGATCCCTTTGAAAATATAAGTTTCCGGTCCTGGAATGTATATCTTTATGCTTGGTAATGGGATTGCAAAAAGTTACCACAGGATAATTATAAGGTAATACCAAGACTTTATTGTTTATAAAAATCAACTCCATATTATCATTGATTTTCTTCAAGATATTGCCTGAAGTCATTATATGTGGCTGATATATTTGTTGAAATGCTCTTATTTTTGCTTTCCCGGAAATGAGAGGGCAGTTTCACATGTTTTTTAACATTCTCCGGGATAATATCAAGGAACTTAACAGGATGAGCTGTAGCAGTAAAAAAACCTTTCTTTCCGTAATTTTCAAGTGCCAGGTACCCTGTTGCACTGTGTGGATCGAGTATGTACCCTGTTTCTTCAAATACCGTACTTATGCACCCGGTAATTTCCTGATCTGTAAAAGTGTAAGCACTGATAAGAGATTTTAACTGATCACGGGATCCGCCCATATATTTCATTCTTTCAAAATTTGACGGGTTTCCTACATCCATTGCATTTGCCACGGTAGGAATTGATTTTCGCGGACTGTACACTCCTGTTTCAAGGTATTCCTGGACAGTGTTATTAATGTTGGATGCAGCAATGAATGCCCGAGCAGAAACACCTGAGTAATATGCAAGCATACCGGCAGTCAGATTACCATAGTTGCCGCTGGGCACAGCTATAACAGGCAATATCCCGGGAAATACCCTGTCCCATTGCATTATACCCCAGTGATAATAAAATGACTGAGGCAGCCATCTCCCGATATTAATTGAATTGGCAGAGCTGAGCTTGATCTTCTTTCTTAGTTCTGTATCATTAAAAGCCTCCTTTACGAGTCGCTGACAATCATCAAAGTTGCCTTCAACTGCAAGACAGTTTACATTATTTCCGAGAGTGGTAAACTGTTTCTTTTGAAATTCACTGACTTTACCTTTTGGATAAAGCACTGTAACCTTAATATTTTCAATGCCGTGAAAAGCTGATGCCACGGCACCTCCCGTATCTCCCGAGGTGGCTGCCAGTATGGTAATATTCTTATCGTCGCTGTTCAGTTCGGCCATCA
Organism: Bacteroidales bacterium; assembly: GCA_046542595.1. Lineage (GTDB taxonomy): Bacteria > Bacteroidota > Bacteroidia > Bacteroidales > VadinHA17 > UBA9300. Next base: position 3,049 of record JBKHBA010000221.1, read on the forward strand.
GCCTGGCCATAAAACGGGCACCTATATCCTTAAAGGCCAGTGTTGGCCCGTGAAACAGCTCCAGTGCATATATGTTGTCCTTTATGGGCCTGAGCGGGATATCAAAGTCGAAGGATGCTGTAATAATTCTCCTTATAGCATCATCCTCAAGATCTTCTTCAAGGAAAGGTTTTGCCAGTTGAAAGGCCAGGCTGGCAAAACCGGCAGAGGCAGAATATTTGATGTTTCCCCCGCAGACATCCGGGTATTTCGCGGGCATAAAGAGGCCGCCGTCAGGTGCCAGACCTTTAAATACAGCATCTTTAAGACTGAAAAGACGCTGCCTGTTCCTGCTGCTTACGAACTTCATATCTCGCGGACTCCTTTCCTGCTTATCGGCGAAACATACAGTTGGCAGTCATAATTATTCTTTTTGAACACCCTGACCATGGCCCTGCCTGTTTCCTCTGCTGTATCACTGTCGGTTGAGAGGGCAAAGACAGAGGGGCCGGAGCCTGATATGCTGCAACCGAGGGCGCCGGCATTTTTTGCCGCCTTGCGGACATCATCAAAACCAGGGATCATATTTTTCCGCCAGGGCTCTGCTATCACATCCACCATCGACCGTCCAATAAGATCGAAATCACTCATCATCAATCCGGCTATAAGTCCTGCAGCATTACCTGTCTGGGTAATGGTCTTATCCAGTGAATTGGATTTTTTCAGTACAGATCTGCCCTCGGATGTTCTTATTGAAATATCGGGTAATACTACGGAGCAATATAATGAATCAGGAAAAGGGATTTCTATAATGTCCAGGGGCCTGTAAGATCTGATAACAGTGAAGCCGCCCAGCATACATGGTGCTACATTGTCTGCATGGCCGGTACCACTTACAAGCTTCTCTCCTTCCAGTGCATACCTTATTAACTCCTTTTTTACCAGTGGTTTGCCCAGCAGGCTGTTAAACCCGTATGCTGCAGCTACAGCACTGGCTGAGCTTGATCCTATGCCGCTGCCGGGTTTTATTTTAGTTATAAAACTTATATTCACACCTATATCAATGCCAAGCTCTTTCTGAAGACTCTTTATAACGGGGAATATGGCATTATCAGTAGTGGCTGCAGGCAGGGGGTATCCGGTCCTGTTCTCAATATGGAAGGCAGAGTCATTTCTCAGGCCCATTTCAATGGTGTCACCTGCATTTTCTATTGCAAAGCCCATAATATCAAATCCGCTGCCTACATTTGATACTGTTGCAGGGGCAAAAATCCTGATTTTCTTTCCGGTATTACTCATATGCCGGTTTTTTGCTATTAAACAGCATAAGCGCTTTATGCTCCATCAAATAATCCGATAGCATGGAACCTGCATGCTCCGGAAATTCTCTCCTTTTCATTATTCCAATATTGTTTTAATTCAGTATCGCCAAATAAATTTTTGATCAGCGAAATTAATAATTAAACATATTATTCCTTCACTTTTCTTTAGAAGAGTATTTTTTATGACTTTTTTTGACCAGGGTCTGCAAGATGTTTTACTTCTTGTAAGCGCCTTTCATCGTTATACTGATGACCCCGTTTGATCCCCTGGCACCG
>JBKHBA010000003.1:0-23450 GCA_046542595.1 Bacteroidales bacterium
ATGTCGGCAAAAGCATTCTCCCTGTTATTCCTGAGCCTCACAAGCCGGTTATAAGCCGTAACCAGGATCAGGGCCAGAAGGAGTACTATTGCTCCTGTAATTATCAAACCTGTCATATCAGTAATTTTTTGTGAATGACAAAGATATAAAATGTTTTATCCAAAAAACAGGCTTAAGAAACGGATCCAGGCTCTTTTGTTTTTGCCGAAAGTTCCACCAGCTCATCCGACTCGTAGATCTCTTTGCCGTTACTCTCATTAATAGCCCTGACCATAGCCTTTGCAACAACTGCCGCTTTTATTCCCCGGTATTTTTTATTTTTCCCTGTAAGTAAAAACCCGAAGGCCTGTACAAGGGCTTTTCCCATGGATTCCAGGATACGTATTTCACTTCTTTTGCCCAGCAATACAGAAGGTCTGACAATAACCTTCCTTTTAAACTGCATGGCCAGTATTGACTGTTCCAGCTCACCTTTTATCCTGCTGTAATAATTACGCGATGAAGGGTTTGCTCCTATGCTTGACACAACAGCTATATTTCTTACCCCGTTAAGCAGGGCGGCTTTTGCTATGGCAAGGGGGAGGTCGCGGTCTATCTCTTCCATCCTTTTTACAGAGCCGGCCTTACGCATGGTGGTGCCCAGGCATATAAACAGATCATCGCCTTTTATAATATCACTGTATTCCCCGGGTTTCTCAATATTGACAATATGCTCTATGACCTTAATATGCTCAAGGTCAAGGTCGCGGCGCGCAAACACCTTAACTGCCGTATACCTCATATTCTGTATCAGCTCATTCACCAGCGCCGATCCTGTCAGTCCCGTTGCCCCGAAAACTATAGCTGTCTTGTTTACCATCATTTTTTACTTTTAAAACACAGGGATAAGCCATTAAGTTCAAAAACCCGTCCCGGTTTCACGGCAAGGAACGATTCTGTCACTTACCGCTGAAACTAACATTATCAAATAATAATGAGGGGATACGCCATGCCGAATCTTTGTACACATCATTGCCTGCTTCAAGCAGGTTAAGGTACAGGTCAAGGAAATTACCTGTAATATTCATTTCGGCAACAGGCTTTACAATCTTCCCCTTTTCCACCAGGAATCCTTCCACCCCGTATGAGAAGTCGCCTGTTGACCCGTTGGCATTGCCTCCGTTAAAACCTGTAACGAGTATCCCCCTGTCAAGGGTGGCTATCATCTGGCCCTGTGTCCTGTGCCCGGGCTTAATGACCAGGTTGGTGGTACTTCCGCTGTTGGGTTCCATTCCCAGCTTCCTTCCGTAATATGTGTCAACATAGTATTCTTTCAGCACTCCTTTATCGAATATGGTCCTTTCTTTCATTGCCAGTCCTTCATTATCGAAAAGTCTCGATCCCCTGCCGGAAATAATGAAGGGGTCATCAATAAGTGTAAACCTGTCCGATCCCACCTTTTCCCCCAGCATATCAACAAGGAAGGAGTTTTTCTGCTGTATGGCCGCGCCGCTCAGGGCCTGCACCAGGGGGCGCAGACTTTGCACTGCCACACGGTTCTCTATTATCATAGGCATATTGGCAGATTTTATCTTTTCCTGCCCGAGCTTTTTCAATGCCCTCTCAAGAGCCTTTTTGCCAACACCTTCTTTATCCAGGCTGTCATGGAATAATGCGCTCTCATACCAGCTCTCAGAAGGCCTTGCATCGCCCTGCTTAACCGAAACGGATGCACCGAGACTGTAATATGTATTATCCCTGTCGCCCTCAAAGCCATTGCTTGTCACCATAACCATAGCATTGCGGCCATCGTTATAATTAGCCGTTACTGATACTATGCGTTCATCTTTCCCCAGGGCCTCCCTTTCCGTTTCAAAAGCCATGCTTATCTTGCTTTCCGGATCAATATCCATAAAAGTCTCATCATCCATCTTCAGATCTGGTCCCCCACCCTTATAATAAAGATCAGGATCAGGCAGCCTCCTGTATTCATCCTCAGAGAGATAAGAGGTTCCGGCTATTCCTTCTTCAATAAATTTTTTCAGCTCAGCCTTGTTATCCAGCCTGTTGGTGGAATGAACGGAATACCTGCTGTCCACATACAGATATATTGTCAGCCCGTTCTCTGTTGACTGCTCCAGGTTTTCTATCTTTTCCTCCCTTACCGATATACTGTTGCTGCGGCTGTTGCTTATTATCACCTTGGACTGCTGTGCTCCGTTTTTAAGGGCATGGTCCACAGCCCATCTTGCCAGTTCATATTTTTCTTTCAGGGTCATGATAAATATTTTTATTCTTTTTTTTAATTCCTTAATAAGGCCATTATGCATTTACGCCACCCACTGTCAGCTTCCTGACCAGCACGGTGGGAAGGCCCATGGTAACGGGCACAGACTGTCCCCCTTTACCGCACATCCATGTGCCGTTATCGGTTTTATAATCGCCTGCTGCCATTATTATATCGGACAGGGCCTGCGGACCGTTACCTATAATATTGATATCCTTTATAACATCTGTCAGTCTTCCGTTTTCAATGAGTCGCCCCGATTTAACAAAAAAGGTGAAGTCGCCAGCCCCGATCTTAACCTGGCCGTTACTGAAATTATCAACATAAACACCATAATCGACAGCCGACAGTATATCTTCTCTTGTATGCGGCCCGGCCTCCATATAGGTAGAACTCATTCTTGGCAGGGGGATGTTGCGAAATGATTCCCTTCTTCCGTTACCGGTGGGATTTACCCCGTAATGGCCTGCACTTATCCTGTCGTGTATATAACTGTTAAGCACACCATCTTTAACAAGATATGTCTTATTGGTATCATGGCCCTCATCGTCAATATTAAGCGCACCCCTGTTATTGATCAGCGTGCCGTCGTCTATTATGTTGATAAAGTCTGCAGCCACCTTTTCCCCCATCTTATCGCTGAAGATGGATGTTCCCTTGCGGTTAAAATCAGCTTCAAAAGTATGGCCTATGGCCTCATGCAGCAGTATGCCGGAGCCGCCGGCACCAAGTACAACAGGCAGTTCCCCGGCCCTGGGCTTTGTGGCATCAAACAGTATATTGGTTCTCTCAACCACCTCGCCCGCTATCTCATCCACCAGCTCATCCGACAGCCACTCAAACCCTTTCCTGTACGACCGTGCACTGTAAGAGTTCTCCACCTGCTTGCCTTTCTGCATAATACATACAGCCCCAAAGCTGGCCAGGGGCCTGTAATCATAGCTGATACGTCCCTCTGAATTATAAAACAGGACATAAGCCGTCTCGTCATTCAGAAAAGCATTCACCTTTATCACCTTATCATCCATGCTGAAAATCCTGTCATTGATCTTCTGCACAAAGGGCACCTTTTCTTTTACTCCGGCCTCCTCCCAGCCCGTTTTGATGCTGTAATAGCCTGCCGGCACTTTCTCACTGAACAACTGTGATCCTTCAGTGCCTTTGCTGTCGGCTATGCTTGCGGCCAGCCGCGCCGCATCAAGCATTGAAGCCATATCCAGCACCTCCGAATAGGCAAACCCTGTCTGGTCGCCTTTCAGCACTCTTATACCAACCCCATAGTCAATATTTGAAGAGGCCATATTCACCTTGCCATCCTGCAGGCCAATAGTATTGCTTATTTTATGTTCAAAGAAAAGATCGGCATAATCGCCCCCTTTTGACATGGCTTCTGCGATCACCCTCCTGAGTGTGGCAGTGCTCATCCCGAAATGATCAAGATAGTCCTTCACGTTTTCAGATATTTTCAGCTTGCTGCACGACTGTGCCAGGGGCGGCATAAGTACAACCCCGGCAGCGGCAGCACCGCCCGTTTTTAAAAAATTGCGCCTGTTAAGATTCATAATTTCACGAGATTAATGACTTATGCCTTAATCAGCAATAATAAGCTGCAAGTTATAATAATCATGCCAATCATGTATATGTACAGGCATCTTTTTGTATGTTAATGGTAAATGACAATAATTACCTTTTAATAATCATATTAAAAAATTTTGTATATTTTGGAAATTATTTATCTGCCAAAGAGCTGACTGAATTAATAATACAAAAAATCCGAACCTTTATGTCCGGGGTATTAAGCCCGGCTGTTGAATAATACATCTTATTTATGCCTGATAAGAAAACACTGCACCCGGAACTTAAAAAGATCCTTGCCGACCTGGAAAAAAACAGGGGCTTTGATTTTAGCGGTGCTACCAGGGGTATGATTGAAAGAAGGGTACAAACAAGGATGAGCAAGACCGGTACAGATAACTATGCGGAATATTTTGATTATATACAGTCAGAACCGGGTGAATATGACCGGCTAATAGATGTGCTTACAATAAACGTAAGCCGCTTTTTCAGGGATCCACTCTGTTTCGGGTACCTGGAAAAAATCATTATACCACCGCTGATTGAAAAGAAACTGGGTAATAACGAACATGAGCTCAGAATATGGACTGCCGGCTGCGCAAGCGGCGAAGAGGCATACACCATGGCAATAATAATGGCCGATATGCTTGACCGTACAAAAGACCCGGTCAATGTCAGCATCTTTGGAACCGATATTAATGAAAAATCATTGCAGTCAGCCCGTAAAGGTATATACAGTGTATCAGCCCTGGAAGAGATAAAATTCGGCTTGCTTGGAAAATATTTCGTCTATCATCCGGATAAAAATTATACAGTCATACCGCGCATCAGGGATTCTGTATATTTTTCATCCTATGACCTGCTTGACAGGAAGACCGGCGTACCCAGGGACAGCCTTTTCGGTGGATTTGATATAGTGCTGTGCAGAAATGTGCTTATATATTATGAAAAAGATATTCAGGAAATAATATTTAAAAAACTGCTGAGGTCCCTTAACCCGGGGGGCATACTTATGCTTGGAGAGGCCGAGATGCCGGATAACAGTGTTGCGCCTGCTTTCAGCAATGCAAGCAGGTACTGCAAAATATTTATGAAAAAGTAGCTGCCATATGAAAAAACCGAAAATCAAATCACGCCTTACCTTCTGGCTGCTGTTTATAGGTATTATACCCCTTGCCATTGTTTTTGCCATTATTTTTAGCAGCAGCGTTAAAACAATAAGGCATATTACATTTGACAACCTGGAGGCCGTGCGGGATTTTAAGCTAAACCAGCTTGAACTGTGGCTTGAGGAAAGAAAAAGTGATATATCGGTTATAGCAGCGGATTACGAGATACGCTCCCTTGAAGACATAATGGCAAACGGGAGCCATACGGAACTCGATCAGCATGTCCGCAATGCAGCAGATGAGCTGCTGAAGCGTTACCAAATAGCATATAATGACTACAGGGAGATCTTCTTTATTGATGCCCTGAACGGGCAGGTGATACTTTCATCTGACCCTTCAAACAACGGCAGGGATAAATCAGACCGTGAATATTTCACCCGTGCACTGGAGACCAGGGAACTGTATACAGGGAGGGTCCACAAATCACCTGAAACGGGTAAACCGCAATTTTTGCTTTCCACTCCTGTCTTCTGCATGAAGCATGATAAACATATTATCGGCATCATCGTTACAAGAATTGATCTTAATGCCTCACTGTATCCGCTGCTGCATAACAGGGCGGGACTGGGAACAACGGGCGAATCACTGATTGTCAACAGTGAGGGTTATGCCTTAAATCAGCTCAGGTACCGCGAAGATGCAGCCCTGAACTTTAAAATTGATGCAGCCCCGGCCAATAAGGCAACCAGCGGACAAACGGGCATAACAAAAGAACGCGATTACCGTGGTGAGAAAGTACTTTCTGCCTATACCTGGTTCCCTTCAATGGGATGGGGCTTCGTTGTCAAGCAGGATACCAGGGAAGCCTACCGGCCCATAAGGCTTATCTCCCTGGTCTTTATAATCATTATCCTGCTTACAGGCGCAGCCGTCATCACCCTGGCCTTCCTGTTGGGACAGGCCATGACCAGGCCGTTGATCGCGCTTGCCGGAAAGGCTCATGAGATGGGTGAGGGCAATCTATCGGTACGCAGCGGGGAAAAAAAATATTCAGAGATACATACCCTGTCAGAGTCGTTCAACAGGATGGCGGAAACACTGGAATCATCAGATAAGATACAATCCATGAGAGCCAGGATATCCGGGGCCCTGATAGGAAACAAGAACCTTGAGTCTTTTTCAGTCTCGCTGCTGCATACCCTGATGGAGATCACCGGCTCACATTATATTGCATGCTACCACCTCGATCAGGAGAGCAATGTATACAGGCCCTTCCATTCACTTGGCTTGAACACTGAAGCCCTGAAACCCATCGATGCTGCAAATCCTGAAGGAGAGATAGGTCTTGCCGTCCGTTCGGGAAAAATACAACATATCAGGGATATTGATGACAAGTCAAGGTTCAGGTTTATAACCACCGCCGGTGAAATAATCCCCTCTGCTATCATCACCATCCCCCTCAGCACAGGCGGTACGGTCACAGCCGTTATCTCAGCAGGTACAGTTAACTCATACTCACCTGAAAGCCTGGAGGCTGTCAGGCAGAGTGTCTCATCAATAAATAATGCCCTGTCCGTACACATTATAAATGAGAAAACCAGGCAGCTGGCAGCAGAACTGCAAAAATCCAATCATTCACTGGAAGCACAGACCGAAGAGCTGCAGACGCAGTCGGAAGAGCTGCATTCACAGGCGCAGGAGCTGCAGAAGCAATCGCACGAGCTGCAGCAGCAGAACATGGCACTGGGCGAGAAAACAAGGGAAGTTGAAGAAGCTAACAGGCTGAAAAGCGAGTTCCTGGCCAATATGAGCCATGAACTCAGAACTCCACTGAACTCAATACTGGCCCTTACCGGTGTGCTGCTGGACCAGGCAGGTGAAAAGCTTGATAAGGAGGAGAACAAGTACCTCGAAGTTGTGGAAAGGAACGGGAGAAACCTGTTAAAGCTGATAAACGAGATACTTGACCTTTCGAAGATAGAATCAGGTAAGATGGAACTCTTTCCGGGTAAAACATCACTTAAGTCGCTGCTTACCGATATAAGGGAAAACATGCTGCCCCTGGCAAAAGAAAAAAATATAACAATAGACCTGGATATAAGCGACGGGCTTCCGTATATAGAAACAGATGAGATACGTATGCAGCAGGTGCTAAGCAACCTTATCAATAATGCGGTTAAATTTACCGAAGAAGGGAAAATCAGCATATACGTAAAGAAGGAAGACGATAAAGCCATTATAAGGATTGAGGATACCGGTGTGGGAATACCGGAAGAATCGCTGAATAATATTTTTGATGAATTCCGCCAGCTCGACGGGTCAACGTCAAGGCAGTATGATGGCACTGGACTGGGACTTGCAATAGTCAAAAAGATTGTTGACCTGCTGCACGGCCGTATCAGCGTCAAAAGCACCCATGGCGAAGGAACAGTTTTTGTCCTGTCCTTTCCTCTTAAATGGGATGAGGAGGAGGAAAAGGAAGAAATAATCAGCGCTAAGGAAAAAGAGCTTCAGGAAAGCCCTGTAAGCGGGCTCAATATATTGATTGTTGAAGATAACGAAGCCGCCATTATACAGATGAAAAGCCTGCTTGAAAATGAAGGACTAAAGGTGGATGTGGCAAATGGGGGCAAGGAAGCGATTGAATTCGTTGATAAAAAAACACCTGACGGTATAATACTGGATCTTATGATGCCCGAAATGGATGGTTTCCAGGTTATCCACCATCTTAAAGAACGGGCCGGAAGTGCCGGTATACCAATACTGGTACTTACGGCCAAAGACCTTACCCGCAGTGACAGGGATTTCCTGAGTTCCCACGGTGTGCACCGCATGATACAGAAGGGGGATATTGATATACCCGGTTTTATCAAAAAAGTGAAACATATGCTCAGGGATGCGCAGGACACGAACGGGGAGGCTAAGACTCGGGCCAAAGGATCACCTGCAGGCAGCAGGGATATACTGATTGTTGAAGACAATCCTGATAATATGCTGACAATAAAAGCAATACTGGGAGGTAAACACAAAATACTGGAAGCTCATGATGGTAAGGAAGGTCTGCGAAAAGCCGCTGATAAAAATCCCGGCCTAATATTGCTTGACATAGCCCTGCCGGGGATGGACGGCTTTGATTTTATAAAGAAACTGAGAAGCAGCAGCAATACGCGGGAAATACCGGTGATAGCAATAACGGCCATGGTAATGAAAGGAGACAGGGAAAAGATACTGGAAGCCGGATGTGATGAATACATATCAAAGCCAGTTGACCCGGATGAGCTGTTAAGAAAGATAGACCTGTTTATCTGACCGCTACCTTATGAGCCGCAGCAATAAATATATGTGTTAAAGAAAAACTTGAAAGATGAACAGTAAAGTACTAGCTATTGATGACCAGGAAGACAACCTTGTCTCGCTCAAGGCAATCTTTAAAAGGTTTATCCCCGCCTGCGATCTCATTACTGCCGGCTCAGGTAAAAAAGGCATAGAAAAAGCACACAAGGAAAAGCCCGATGTTATACTGCTGGATATTATCATGCCCGGTATGGATGGTTACCAGGTGTGCCGCGAGCTGAAAGCCGATAAGGAAACAGCCATAATACCCATTATGATGCTTACGGCTATTAAAACAGATACGCAGAGCATTGTATCGGGACTGGAAGCAGGGGCTGATGCTTTTTTTTCCAAACCCATCGATCCGGTAGAACTGTCAGCCCAGGTAAACGTATTACTGAGAATGAAAAGCACGGAGGATAAGCTGCGCGACAGGCAGCAAATGCTGGAGGATCTTGTTGAAGAGCGGACGTATGACCTGGTGCGGGCTAACACTGAGCTAAGGAAAGAGATTGTACGAAGGAAAGAAACAGAAGATAAGCTGAAAATTGCCCTGGAAAAGGCGCAGGCAGCAGACAGGGTCAAATCCAACTTCCTGTCTTCAATATCCCACGAGCTGAGAACACCGCTTAACGCAATCATTGGTTTTTCCGAGATTATTGACCGGGATACATCCATGGATGAAATACTGGAATTTAAAAGAATAATCAATCACAGCGGCAATCATCTCCTGTACCTTGTTGAGGGGATATTCGACCTCACCCTCCTGGAAAGTGGTGCCCTGAAAATAAAAAACGATGATTTTAACCTGGACTCCCTCTTTGAAAAAATATATCATGATATAGAGCAGGAAAAAACAAAGCTTGACAGGGACAATATCGATATCTCTTATTCAGTACAGCCTGAGCTGAGAGAGAAGCCCGTTTTTACAGATGAAGCGCGGATTGAAAAGATACTGACCAACCTGCTGACCAACGCTTTAAAGTTCACTGAAGAGGGAAAGGTGGAGTACGGTGCTTCACAAGAAAAGGACGGTTCCGGCAGCAGCCTCAGGCTCTGGGTGCGTGACACAGGCACAGGAATAAGCAAAAAGGAACAGGAAATTATCTTCGATAAGTTCAGCCAGGCAGACAGCTCCCTCTCCAGGCGCTACGGAGGGCTGGGTATAGGGCTTACCATTGCGAAAAAGCTTGCCGGCCTGCTGGGCGGGAAAATAGAACTTGAATCAGAAGAAGGCAAGGGCTCAGTGTTCACCCTCATCATCCCACAGGGCAAAAAGGATAGCCCTGTCAGTGATCATGATGAGGAGTCACCCGGACAAATAACAAAGGATACCACTATACTGATTGTTGAAGACGAGAACTCATCCTACCAGCTACTGAAGATATGGCTGGAGAAAGCAGGCTATAAAACAAAGAGGGCTGCAAGCGGTAATGCTGCAATCACTATCTGTTCGGAGGAAAAAAATATTGACCTGGTGCTGATGGACCTTAACCTGCCGGAAGTAAACGGCTATGATGCAAGCAGGGAGATAAAGAAATTAAGGCCCCGGTTGCCGGTGATAGCACATACCGCCTATGCCATCCCGGGCAACAGGCAAATGGCACTTGAGGCCGGCTGTGAAGATGTCCTTCTCAAGCCCCTGCAAAAGCATGAGGTAATGAAAGCAGTTGAGCTTTACCTGCCGAAAAACTGAAAACTTTAACTTCCATCTCATGGAAGGCTGAAAATGTGATCTGCTGCATTCATCTCATGGAAGGCTGAAAATGCGATTCCGTAATAGTCTTAATAAGACTTCTCCTCTCCTTCCAGTCAGGTAAATATTTACCCATCAGGGCATAAAACCGGGCATCATGCCTTCTTTCCAGCAGGTGCACCATCTCATGCACCACTATATATTCAAGGATAGTGTCGGGATACTTTGCCAGCTCCAGGTTTATCCAGATACGCTTTTCCCGTATATTGCATGTTCCCCATCTCGACTTCATCCTGCGCACCCTGAACTCCGAAACATCCACATGCATTATCTTTTCCCAGCGGCTTATAAGAGAAGGCAGTTTTTCTTTTAAGCGCTGCCGGTACCAGCCCTCCAGAACAGCCCGCCTCTTTTCCCTGTCATAATCATTCTTCACCAGCATTATAATCGAGGTACCATCAAGGTACACCCTGGCAGACCCCCTATAATCATACACTTCCAGCGCGTACTTTGTCCCTTCATAGAAGTGATATTCGCCATTTAAATATTCATAGGATTTCTGTTGACCGGCCGCCCTGAGCTTATTGTGCTGCTTCCTTATCCAGGAGCTCTTTGATAATAAAAACAACGAAAGATCTTTACGGCTCATCAGGCGGGGCACGGACACAACAACTCTTCCGTCGGGAGGATAAACCCTTATATATATATTCTTAATTGGTTTACGTATAAGCTCAACAGCTACGTTATCCAGCGAAACAATATTTTTTTCAGGCTTCTTCACAGTACTGATAAAGTGCTTATTATGGTCTATATTCACAGATCTGAAAATCCCCTGCAAGCTTACAGCTTCTTAAAGCCCTTTTCAGCTGCAACAGAAGCTGCTAATATAATTCATGTTTAGCCAGGACACAAACAAAATCCGGCTACGCCCGGGTGTCAAATCCTGCCCGGACTGGTAGCTAAATACTGCCCGGACTGGTAGCTAAATACTGCCCGGACTGGTAGGTAAATACTGCCCGGACTGGTAGCTAAATACTGCCCGGACTGCAAACCAACACCTGCATCCGCGAGTACACAAACTCTCACCCGCTACCACAAGCTGATTACAGTCAAAAGAGAGAAAGTAAAATATTGGCTTTTTTTTATTATTTTGCGCCCTCAAAATAAAACTATGTCCATAAAGACAAAAGCCATACTGCTGATACTGCTGATACTGATTGCTGACCAGGTGTTCAAGATATGGGTCAAGACCACCATGGTGATAGGTGAAGAGAAATATATTATCGGTGACTGGTTTATTCTCCACTTTATTGAGAATAACGGTATGGCCTTTGGTATGGAGATGGGCGGAAGGGCAGGAAAACTTATTTTAAGCCTGTTCAGGATAATTGCTTCCATCGGTATAGGATGGTATATATTCTATCTTATCAGGCAGAATGAACATCCGGGACTTATCCTGGCTGTTAGTGCAATATTTGCAGGCGCTGTGGGCAACATAATTGACAGCGCCTTCTATGGTGTGATCTTTAATGAAAGCTTCTATGAGCCGGCCGTAATGTTCCCGCCTGAAGGAGGGTATTCTTCCTTTCTTCACGGCAGGGTTGTGGACATGCTCTATTTTCCCGTGATAGACACCACATGGCCCGAATGGTCGCCTGTACGACCGGGACAGTCACTTATTTTCTTCAGGCCTGTTTTTAACCTGGCAGACAGTGCCGTAACGCTAGGTGTCTTTACAATAATACTTTTCCAGAAAAGATTCTTTAAGTGACAGGCTCAGTCTCTCAGGAAACCTGCATAAGCTCACAAACTCTTTAAATGACAGGCTATTATGGAGCCTCACACATGCTTACACAATCAATAATATTCTTCAGGTTCTCATGCTTAAGAGAATAGTAGGTTTTCTTGCCATCCCTGCGGGAAACCAGCACTCCTTTATCTTTCAGTATACCAAGGTGGTGAGATGTTGTTGACTGCTCTATTCCAAGTTTCTCATGTATCTCCGTAACAGACAGTGATTCTCCCTCCTCAAGAAATCCTATTATTGCTATCCGCATGGGATGAGCTATGGCCTTGAGCATGTTTGCAGCCCGTTCCAGCTGGTCTGGTTGCAGCTTGAGTTTTTCTATCATTTTTCTTTTATATTTATATTGCAAATATATATAAATATGTCTATACGTTCAAGGTCTTTTGATTTTTTTTAATCTTTATTCTGATCAATACACTATTTACAATAATTAAGCATGGTATATCTATATTTTTTATCTTTGACAATTATTGGATGCCAGGTATGAGCAAATTACGTACTATAAGAAAACCGGTGGAAAATGAAATGCGAGAATTTGAACGCTATTTCAATGACACCCTGCAAACAAACGTTCCCCTGCTGAAGATCATCCTTAATTATATCATACGACGCAAGGGGAAACAGATGAGGCCCCTGCTGGTTTTTTTGTCGGCCGGACTTAACGGAAAGATAAACGAGGCAACCTATATTGCAGCCACTTTCGTTGAATTGCTTCATACGGCAACACTGGTGCATGATGATGTGGTGGACAATGCACATGAACGCAGGGGAGCACTTTCTATCAATGCACTGTGGAACTCAAAAATTGCCGTACTCACAGGTGACTATCTTCTTTCACAGGGACTCCTTAAAAGTGTGGAAAAGAACAGGTATGACATGCTGGGGATTATCAGCGAAGCGGTCCGGGCCATGAGCGAAGGTGAATTGCTGCAGTTGCAGAAATCAAGAAAGCTGAATATAACAGAGGATGTTTATTTTGACATCATCAAAATGAAAACAGCCGCTTTGATAGCTGCCTGCACAGCCTGCGGCACTGTATCGGTAACAGACGACCAGGAAAGAATAAAAACCATGCGTGACCTTGGAGAGAATATAGGTATAGCCTTCCAGATAAGGGATGATATGTTCGACTACCAGGCAAACGGGCTTACAGGCAAATCCGCAGGCAACGATATAAGGGAGAAAAAGATAACTCTGCCCCTGATACACGCCCTGCAGAAAGTATCATCATCAGAAAGAAAAAGAATACTTAATATTATACGCCGAAAAAAGAAAACAACAGCAGAAATTAATGAGGTGATAAGCTTTGTGGTACAAAACGGCGGTACGGAATATGCTGCCGGCATGATGGACAAATACCGGGATAAGGCCTTTGCCATTCTCGACACTTTCGAAGACAGTGAGATACGATCATCAATGGAAGAATTTATTAATTACACTGCTTCAAGGGCAAAATAAATTAATACTCATTATTAAAAATCCCATATTATGAAAAAGTCAGTAATTATCATACTTATAGTTATTGCCGCTGCCTGTTCAGAAAAGTCCGGAACGGGCAAATACAGTCTGAGCGGCAGGCTGATAAACGCCGAAACAGACGAAGCAGGCAATACAGCAGAACAGCTTATGCTTTCACAAGGCAGAAATATTGACACCATAGAAGTAAAAGCTGACGGCAGCTTTGAGCTTGATGGCCGCATAGATATTGCAGGTGACTATTATCTCAGACTTGAAAATGGTGCAATACCTCTTTACCTGTCTCCCGGTGAAGACCTTGAGATATCAGTGGATCCTGAAGATATTCAAAACATAAGCTTCAGCGGCAGCCTGGCAGATGAAAACAAGTTTATTCAAAAAGCCAGTGAGTTCAGTAAAGAACAATCAGCCTCTGTAAGGAAATATTATGAAGCACCTGCAGAGGACTATCTCCGGGGAATGGATTCACTGAGAAAGGCTGAAGATAAACTACTGGATGAGTTTCTGGAAAACAACCCGGGTATGAGCAGTGAATTTGTTGAAAGCAGGCGGATACTCAACGAATTCTCTTACTATTCCGCACTTTTGAACTATGAAAATATACACAGCCATTATACAGGTAACGATTCGGTGAAATTGCCTGAGGGGTGGTATGTTTTTATTGATAATATCGATATTGACAGGCCTGAATATTTAAAGGTTCCTGTAAGCCTTAATGTTATCAACACTATCATTAACAAAAAAATAGAAGAAAACACCGGTTTGGGCGATGAAGCCTGGGGTAGCG
Organism: Bacteroidales bacterium; assembly: GCA_046542595.1. Classification (GTDB taxonomy): domain Bacteria; phylum Bacteroidota; class Bacteroidia; order Bacteroidales; family VadinHA17; genus UBA9300. The sequence goes on from JBKHBA010000003.1 coordinate 14,050, forward strand.
CTGAGCTGCTGTCAGAGCAGTTCGATTACGTAACCGATAATTTTGAAAACCAGGATTTGATAAATCATTTTCTGTATACCAACCTGTCAGCCTATATAGATTCGCGTGGAACAGGAGGTGCGGAGGACCTGACAGAACGGTTTTATTCCCTGAGCACCAGTGAACAAGACATTAGCTCCATAAGGGAAAAAGAAAAGAAATGGGCACCCCTGGCAACAGGTGAGCCGGCTCCTGCTTTTACATTGCCTGATATTAACGGCAATATGGTTTCACTTTCCGACTTCAGGGGTAAATATGTTTATATTGATTTCTGGGCAACCTGGTGCGCTCCGTGCAAAATTGAAATACCATACCTGGAAAAAATGACAGAAGAGTTTAAAGACAAAAATATTGAAATCATAAGCATTTCTGTCGACCGCGATAAGCAGGCCTGGAAAGATATGGTAATAAAAGACCAGCCTCAATGGCTTCAGCTTCACGACAGCGTTATGATAAATGATAAATACCTGGTAAAGTACATACCTTCTTTTGTTTTGATAGACCGGGAAGGGAATATCCTTGAAGCACGTGCTTCAAGACCTTCTTCAGGAGAAAAACTAACAGAACAACTGAATAAACTGGAAGGTATTTAAGCAGCCTGGTAGTGCTCCGCAAATTTATTCAATCCTGAGCGGGTTAAAAGTTTGGTTTTACGGGTTATAGCTCTGATATACAAGCATATATGCAGCCCGTGCGTCTCGCCCGTAAATTAATCATTCAGGACGAATTATGGAGATATTCAAGGATTTTTTCAGTTTTTGACCTGCCTATAAGATTTTCCAGCTCGGTGGCGGTAGCCGAACGTATTTTTTCCAGCGACCCGAATTTTTTTAACAGCACATCTTTCGTCTTTGGCCCGATACCTTTTATTTCGTCCAGTGACGATTTTGTCATACCCTTGCTCCTTTTGTCGCGGTGAAATTTAATCCCGAAACGGTGAGCCTCATTTCTCAGGTTCTGTATTATTTTCAGGCTTACTGAATTTTTATCAATATAAAGAGGAACACTGTCGCCCGGAAAATATATTTCCTCAAGCTTCTTGGCAATACCTATAACAGAAAGCCTCCCTCTTATACCCAGTCTTTCAAAACTCTTTACAGCTGCATTGAGTTGTCCCTTGCCCCCGTCAACGATAACAAGATCAGGTAAGTCCTGTCCCTCATCCAGCATCCTGCGATAACGGCGAAAAACCACCTCCTCCATAGAAGCAAAATCATCGGCACCGCTGACTGTCTTAATATTATAATGCCGGTATTCCTTTTTAGACGGACTGCCATGCCTGAACACCACACATGCAGCCACAGGGTCAGATCCCTGTATATTGGAATTATCAAAACACTCTATATGCTCCGGCAGGGAAGGGAGATGCAGGTCCTTCTTCATCTTTTCAAGCTTCTGCTCCGTTCTTTCAGCCGCTGTCTTTATCCCTGCCTTCCTGCGGTTAAGTGCATACACCCTTGCATTTCTTTCTGACAGCTCCAGTAAGCGCTTCCTGTCGCCCCGCCTTGGAACAGTATATTTTATATTCGCCAGCCTGATACCGGGTAACTTTGCAACGATAATTTCATTCGCACTGCTCGAGTGACGTTCTCTTAACTCTGTGATTACCAGCGACATAAGCTCGTCATCGCTCTCCTCTATTCTCTTTCTCAGCTCTATAGTATGCGTTTGCACCACCGCTCCCCGTATGATTTTCAGATAGTTAACATACAATCTATCCTCATCTGCCTCCATTCCGAATACATCTGCGTTTTTGATGCGGGGATTCACCACGGTAGACCGACTCCTGTATTTAGCGAGTATATCCAGCTTTTCCTTGATCATCTGTGCTTTTTCATATTTCATTTCGGCTGCATATCCGTCCATAAGCTTTTTCAAATAGCTGGTAACGGTATGTATATTGCCCTTCAGAATTTCTTTTACCTGTCTTATTGACTCGTCATAATCACTGCGTGCCTGTTTGCCCTCACACGGACCAAGGCAATTACCCAGGTGATATTCAAGGCATACCCTGTATTTACCTGATTCAATTTTCTCCTCTGCCAGGTTATATGAACAACTACGCAGCGGATAAAGCTTCTTTATCAGCTCAAGCAGGGTACGAACCATTAGCACAGAGGTATACGGACCATAATATACTGATCCGTCCTGTATAAGATTACGGGTCATAAATACCCGTGGAAAAGGTTCATTCTTAACACAAATCCATGGAAAAGTTTTATCATCCTTTAGCAGGACATTATAACGGGGCTGGTGGCTTTTTATCAGGTTGTTTTCCAGCAGCAGTGCTTCAGACTCCGATTCCACAACTGTGTGCCCTATCTCAGACACACGGTTCATCATTACCTTTGTTTTTCCGCTTAATGTTTTGCCGAAATATGAAGCCACTCTTTTCTTAAGGCTTTTCGCCTTTCCCACATATACCAGTCTGCCTTCATTATCATAAAATTTATAGACACCCGGACTGTCAGGCAGCGACAATGCTATTTTCCTGAGATCTTTCATAACGACAAAAATAAATAAATTAGTTCTAAGTATAAGTCCTGGTAAAAACGTTCATTTTAAAAAAGTCTCCTGAATTTTTAAGCCCCCCGGAAACAGAGCTTCTGATGATAAGCCTGTGGCAAAACTGTCATAAGCCTGTGAAAAGACCTATCCTGGTCTGTGTTCAGTTATAAGCCGGTGAACAGTCTGAGTTTAACCTGTCATAGGCCCGTGGGCAGTGCTTAAGCACATTGATCCCGGCCTGTAAGCAATCATATAGCTGTGATAGAGCTGGTGAACAGTCTGAGTTTAGCCTGTCATAGTCCCGTGAGTAGTCCGTGACCAAAGGGTAAGAAAGCTGTTGCCCTGCATATAACTTCTACATAAACAGATCAACAAAATCAAAGCTGCCTACATCAAAAAGACCACGATCTGTTATTTTCAATTCAGGTATTACCGGGAGGGCCATAAATGAAAGTGTCATAAACGGCGACTTTAGCTTACAGCCCATATCTTTCAGTCTTTCAGACATTTTCTCATACTTTTCTGCCACTGTTCCACATGGAACATCTGTCATCAGTCCGGCCACCTCCAGGGGCAGGGACATACTGCTTTGCCCGTCGGTAAGAGCCAGGCCGCCCTTCATTTCTACAAGCATATTAACCACCCTTGTTATCGATTCATCATCACAGCCTGCCGCAATTATATTATGACTGTCATGGGCAACGGATGAAGCAAAAGCTCCACGCCTGATGCCAAAACCTTTGATAAAGGCAACAGCAGGAGTACTATCCTTATACCTGTCCTTAACGATTATCTTATGTATATCTTCACCTGTGTCAGCTTCAACAAATACACCGCGGCTGCCGGGTTTCCACCAGTAAACGCCTGTAACAAGGTCGCCCTCTGAAATATTAATAACCCTTATCTTTCCTTCTTTTCTACTAACAGCAATATCACCGGCATTTATATAAGATGAATTAAATTTATTTACCACTTTTGCCGGTGGAGATTTAAACCCGATACCATTGCCGTCAAAAACCTTACGCCCGTTTATCCATGTTTCATTAATATTAAATTCCTCAGGATTATCAATAATAATAAAATCAGCCTTATCTCCCCTGCGCAGCATTCCAACGTCAAGATCATAGTGTTGCACCGGGTTAAGCACCACTATCTTAAGTATATCGAACAAATCATAACCATAGCCCAGCAGGCGTTTAACAAGCAGGTTAATATGACCATCGGCAAGCATTTCAGGATGAAGGTCATCGGAACACAACATCAGTCCGGATGGCTTTTCTGCAATAAGGTAATGAAACCTGTCCAGGCTGCGTGCAGCACTTCCTTCCCTTATCTGCACTTTCATACCCTTTTCAAGCTTTTCCCTGGCTTCTTCCAGGCTTATTGATTCATGGTCAGTACTTATGCCTGCCCCAATATATTTATCAAGATCCTTCCCTCTTAAGCCAGGCGCATGCCCGTCAACAGGCTTCCCATATTTCCTTGCTATTGCAATTTTCCCCTTTACCTTTTCATCATTATTTATAACACCGGGAAAATTCATCATTTCAGCCAGGTATTTAATTTTGTCCCTGCCCAGCAGGTCTTTTATATCTGCTTCATCAAGAGTTCCGCCGGCAGTTTCAAAGCCTGTGGCTGGCACACAGGATGGTGCGCCAAAATAAAACTTGAGCGGCACTTCTGCTGCATTATCAATCATATATTCAACTCCTTCCCTGCCCAGAACATTTGCTATCTCATGCGGATCCGACACCACCGCCACAGTACCGTGTTGCACGGCTGTTTCGGCAAAACGTGATGGCACCAGCACAGAGCTTTCTATATGGATGTGAGAATCTATAAGCCCTGGTAAAATATATCTCTCCTCAACACTCTCCTCCCTGCCTGTTTGTTTGATAATATCTCCCTCAACATCAATATATCCTTTAAATATTTCCTCTTTAAAAATGTCAACTATTTTCCCGTAAATTCTCATTTGTCTTTCATTATCTGATTATATGAATATACACAATTAAATTATTATAAACCAGGGCTTGCTGTAACAAAGGGTAGTACAGCTGGATTTTCAAGACAGTAAGCAAGCTCCTGTTTCGGCAACAAAGCTCATTTTTAACTTGATGCTATCTTATTCATTTCATAGGTCACATGGAGCTTACCATTAAAAACCAACCATACCCTTAATCTGAAATAATGATGATTTTTTAATGGACGTTTCAGGTCAAAAAAGAATATTCTTACTCCTGGTTATTTATTTTATATTCCAAAAATCAAGCAACCTTTATCTTCCAGCATTACAAATCACCAGTTAACTTTTCATTAATACAAATTCATATAAATTTCATTATTGATTTTATCATTAATAAAATTATATTTTCATAAATTATAATAATTAGTTCCACGTGGAACAATAATCAATTCTCAAAATGTTTTAGTGATATTACTTTATGCTGCTACCTTCCCATGTATAATAACAACACGCTTATATCAGCGGGAGAAACACCGCTTATACTGCTGGCGGCTCCAATGGTACGCGGCTGTATTTTTTTTAGCTTTTGTCTGCCTTCGGTTGATATTGATTTTAATTGATCAAAATAAATATCATTCGGAATTATCAGCTCATTCATTCTTTTGATTTTATCAGCCAGGCCCCTTTCTCTTTCTATATATCCCCTGTATTTTATCTTTATCTCGGCAGACTCAACAATTTCACGAGCCCTGGTCTCAAAGCTTTGTAATAAATTTCTTCCTTCCTCAAGTCTTTGTAACAAGTGCCAGAGATTAAGCTGGGGTCTCAGAACCAGTTTCTCCAGTCTGTGGCTTTCATTGATAGTGCTTGTACCGGCTTTCTCCAGAAAATCGTTTATCTCTGCGGGCCTTATCTTTTCCCTTTTAACAAATTCAAGCACCCTTTCAACATTCTTCATCTTTATCTGCAGCCTTTCCAGTCTTCCTTTTCCAGCAAGCCCAAGCTTATATCCTGTTTCCGTGAGTCTTTCATCAGCATTATCCTGGCGCAGTAAAATCCTGTATTCTGCCCTGCTGGTAAACATCCTGTAAGGTTCATCCACTCCCTTATTAACAAGATCATCAATAAGTACTCCAATATAAGACTGATCTCTTTTCATAATAAATCCTGACTGTCCTCTGATTTTTAACACAGCATTAATGCCAGCCATCAGTCCCTGGGCTGCGGCTTCTTCATAGCCTGTTGTTCCATTTACCTGTCCGGCAAAATACAGGTTCTCCACCTTCTTTGTCTCAAGGCTGTGCATTAACTGCGTAGGTTGAAAAAAGTCATATTCAATAGCGTAACCAGGCCTGTGTATAACAGCATTCTCCAGCCCTTCAATTTTTCTCATAGCTGCCAGTTGTGATTCTAGCGGCAGGCTGGATGAAAAGCCGTTAATATAATATTCATTAGTATCCCATCCCTCCGGCTCTAAAAACAACTGATGCCTTTCTTTGTCGCGAAAGGTAAATATTTTATCTTCTATGCTTGGGCAGTATCTCGGACCAATACCTTTTATCCTGCCCTGGAACAGGGGACTGTATTTAATACCCTTCTCAAGTTCAGCATGCACAGCGGAATTGGTATGTACAATATAACAGCTGCGAGGATCATTAATTTCCACCCTGTCATTCATAAATGAAAAACACCTGTTCTCTGCTTCACTCTGCTGCTCCGTCAGCTGCGAAAAATCAATACTCCTTCCATCAATCCTGGCACTGGTACCTGTCTTCATCCTTTCAACCTGAAATCCCAGTTCCATGAGTTGTTCACTTATCCCTTTGGATGTTTCATCTCCTGATCTGCCGCCTTCAACGGTGTTATACCCAACATGCATTAATCCATTAAGGAAGGTTCCGCCAGATAATATTACAGCCCTACCCTTAAATTTAGTACCGAAGCTCGTTATAACTCCCTTTACTTTCCCATCCTCTATAATAAGCTCTTTAGCTTTATCCTGCCACAGATGAAGATTTTCCACCTCCTCCAGTCTCTTCCTCCATGCCATGGAAAATCTAGTCCGGTCTGATTGTGCACGCGGACTCCACATAGCAGGACCTTTCGATCTGTTTAGCAGCCTGAATTGCATCATTGTTTCGTCGGTTACCAGTCCGGATAAGCCTCCCAGTGCATCTATCTCCCTCACTATCTGTCCTTTAGCAACGCCTCCCATGGCGGGATTACACGACATCCGGGCAAGCTTTGTCATATCCATTGTAATAAGTATGGTCTTCATACCCATTCTCCCGGCGGCATGCGCTGCTTCACAGCCTGCATGACCTCCCCCTATAACAATGATATCATAATTAAAGTCCATAAGCGCCACTCTTAAAAACCGCAAGGTATTTATCCTCTGCCTCCCTCATAATATCCTTACTTCTTTTATCATCATCCCTGTAACCTACCAGATGCAAGGCAGCATGCACCATAACCCTTAAAACTTCATCTTTCAGGCTCTTTGAAAACAAGGCCGAATTTCTCCGTATCGTATCAATACCAAGGTAAACCTCTCCTTCAATAATATTTCCCCTGTGATAATCAAAGGCTATAACATCTGTATAATAATCATGTTTAAGAAATTCCCTGTTTATTTTCAGAATTTCTTCGTCGCCAATAAAAATAAAAGTGAGGTCACCCGGCTCTTTTCCTTCCATCCTGATGACCTCTTCTATCCAATCTTTAATTCCTTTTGTTTTTCCCAGCCTGAATTTTAAATTCCTGTAATAAATTTTTACTGCCAAGCTATTCTATTTTAAATTTCATTATAACCTCGTTACCCGTATCATTAAAGCCAATATCATCCGATAGTCTTTTCATAAGAAAGACACCTCTTCCATGAATATTCTCAATATTATCCGGACTTGTCGGATCTGGTACAGACTCATGGTTAAAACCCATTCCCTGGTCCTTTACCCTTACTATAAAATTCATTTTATCGTACTCTAAACATATATTAACATTTTTCCTTTCATCCATACTATTTCCATGTACTATAGCATTATTTACAGCTTCCATGGTAGCGACTAAAATATGCCCGTACCTATCCTTTTCTATCCCTATCTTATTCATTATCTCATCAACCCCGTTTTCAATAACATGCAGGTTTTCAATATCGGATCCTATTTTCAATTTCATAATCATAACATTATTCCCCATCCAGTCCTTATACTGCTATTTCCCATTTTTGTTTCATTGTTCACCTTCTTTTTGAAAGCCATTTCTCCGGATCTTTCTTTTCCTTCTCTTCATATATCATAAATTTAATAACGCTTTTTTCTTCCCCATCCCTCTCGTAAAATACATCACCAATATATTCCTTTGCACTGACTTCATCTCCAGGTTTAACTTTAACATTCACAAGGTTCTGGTAAACGGTCAGAAATTTTCCATGACGAATAATAACCGCCATATTACCTCCGCTAATTCCAAAAACACTCATCACCTTTCCCTTAAAAACCGCCCTGGCTATCTCTCTTGTTCCACTTGTTATCTCCACTCCTATACTATTGATCTTAGCTCCTTTTATAACAGGGTGATCATGTACACCAAACTGTGATGTTATAACCCCTCTCTCAACCGGCCATGGCAAACGTCCCATATTCCTCGAAAAATCATCCCCTATAAGTTCTTCCTCAGGGGTCATAGCTGTCATCGCATTTCTCTTTTTCTCTTCTTCAATCACTCTTTCTATTTCCTTTTCTATCTCCTCTGCGATCTTTCTCTTCTGCTCCAGTTCACGCTTCAATTCATTCTCCTGCCTGCTCAGCCTGTTTATCACATTTCTCTGATTCCTTTGCTCATTTTGCAGATTCCCCTTTTGTATCTCCTCCGCACTTTTCAGTTCAGATATTTTTATCAGGTCATTTTCAAGTTTATCCTTATTTTCTTCTACCTCATCTTTAAGTTCCATAATTACTTCAGCTTCACGCCTACGGTACTTTGCTACCTGCTGTAAATACCTTATTCTCTTATAACCCTGATTAAGATCTTTTGATGCCAGAATATATGCCAGTTCCGGATTACCTTTACTTACTTTCTGCGCATGCTTAATTGCATTTTCATATTCTTTCACCAGAAGTTCAATATCATGTTCCATTAAATCAATTGCCAGCTTATTGAGCTCCATTCTCCCCTCAAGCAATTCCTGCTCCTCCAGGAGTCCGCTTATGATATTCTCCCGCAACATGAGCTTTCTCCTGATCATATTCAGTTCACTCATGGTTTCCGATTTTTCCTCGGCTGTTTTCTGAAGCATATTATCCACATAGCGGATATCCTTTAGCGCCTGTTTCCTTTGTTCCTCCAGCTCAGCCCTGGTCTGCCCGTAAACGACATAACTGACTGCCAGTAGTATTAATATCAAAAAAAAGCTCTTCATAATATACTCTTAACAGTATAACCTTTTCCCTCTCTGAATACGAAGCTCATATTCTCTTTCCTTTGAACATTGTCCAGTTCCAATGCAATCTCCGTATACCTATCCGCTATATTCCATTTAACCTCAGCAGGATATTTTACTTCTCCATTATATGTAAATTCCTTAAAGAGACCGCTGACGGCATTATTACCAGGACCTGTTCTGCCTCTAACTACCATAAGCTTCCGGTTAGTGCAATCAATAATATACTCCATCTCCGTTCCTTCCGTCATATCCACCACTTTTACCTGCCCATCAATACACGCAATTTTACCTTTCTGACTACCTATTTCCTTCATATCACCAAGCAAAAGACCTATATCATCAACGCTTATACCATATTTTATACTGAGATCTTCTTTTGTGCCCCTGTAAAATATCCTGTTAATATTATCATCAGGACCGGCTATAAAATAGGGTTTTCCGTTT
>JBKHBA010000222.1:0-4594 GCA_046542595.1 Bacteroidales bacterium
AACAAAATCGCTGATACGGGCAATTTTTATCGCCCTGAGGAGCCGGTCGCGGTCAATAACATCCAGTCCCGGAGCAATATTCCCTGCAATTGAATCCGGGAAGATATAACCATCCTGCATGACCACTCCCACCCTGCTGCGCCACGTTCTGAGGCTCAGGTTTTTCAGGTTTGTATCGCCTACCATTATGTCTCCCTCAACAGAGTCATAAAATCCCAGTATCATTTTCAGCAGGCTTGTTTTTCCGCTGCCGCTGGTTCCAACAAGAGCTGTCACTTTATTTTCCGGTATAACTATACTGACATCTTTTAACACGTAAGGTGAACGCGGACCTTCATACTGGAAAGAGAGATTATTGACATATATACTTTTATTATGGGGAAGGTTTTTCACTTTCATATCCTCCTCTGATTCTTCGGAGCTGCCTGCCTGCACCTCCGACAGCCGGTCGAGGCTCATCCTTGCATCCTGTGCCGTTCTGAAAAACACCACCATCTGGTTAACCGGTATATTAAGCTGACCGATAATAAACTGGACGGCCAGCATCATACCCAGGGTCATATTGCCTGAGAGAACAGCAGTAGCCGCGATAATAGTAATAAGCACATTGGATGCTTCATTTATCAACCGGCCACCGGCAAGCTGGTACTGCGAAAGGCTCATTGCTTTCACCCTGGTCTTAAATAATGATGCCTGTATATTTTCCCATTCCCATCGTTTGCTTGTCTCACTCTGTGCAAGTTTAATTTCCTGCATGCCTGTAATTATGTCAATCAGCCTGGCATTATTATCAGACAGCTGTTTGAACCGTTTATGGTCCAGCCTGGCACGAGACTTCATAAATACAGAAACCCAGGCAATATATAATGTTGTTCCGGCAATAAAAACCAGCAGTATGGATAAATTATAGATTGCAAGCACTATCCCGAACACAAGCAGGTTGACAAATGAAAAAAGCACACTCAGGGAGGTATTACTGAGGAAGGACTCTATACGCTGGTTATCTTCTATCCTCTGCAGTATATCTCCACTCAGCTTCTTGTCGAAATATGATACGGGCATGGACATCATTTTATAAAGGAAGCCGGACACAATAGCTACATTCACCCTGGTACTTATATGCAATAACAGCCAGCCCCTTACAAACTCGACTGACATTCTGCCCGTTACCAGTGCAAGCTGGGCAAACAAAATAAGATATATAAAATCAAGGTTGCCGGTATTAATACCAATATCTATAACCGACTGGGTAAGGAATGGAAATATTAACTGTATAATGCTGCCTATCAGTAAGCCCAGGAAGATCTGGAAAAAATATTTCTTATACATTTTAACATATCGAAGCAAAAAGCGGAAGCCGGTCTTCACCTCCCTGTCTTCATCCTGCTCATAGAAATCAGGTGTGGGCTGTAGTATCATCACCAGTCCCACCTTCTCATCATTAATCTTTGTTGTGGCCCAATTTTGTTCGAACTCCTCCCTTGAGTATTTCACTTTTCCCCTTGCCGGGTCTGCTACATATATTATGTCTTTCTTAATCCTGTAGACTACCACAAAATGATTTTGTCTCCAGTGAACTATACATGGCAGTGGCGTTTCCCCGGCAAGTTTCTCAAATGGTATACGTACACCAAGGGTTCTGAGACCAATTGATTCGGCAGCCTCTGATACACCCAGGAAGGAAACGCCCTCACGGGTAATATAACTGCGTTCTCTCAGCTCCGGGAGACTGAAATTTTTACCATGGTAACGGGCAACCATCTTCAGACAGGTTGGTCCGCAGTCCATAGCATCTGCTTGCCTTTCAAAAGGGAATGACATACCGGTTTTATAATTAAAGTCTGTAAATATATCCATTATTTGACTCTATTCAAACACACACGCCGGTAGCTTAATGATATGGATTCATTCAATATATTATCCGGGAAATACTATATTTGCCCCAAATATTAATTCGATGTGTTAAAAAAACACTCTGACAAAAAATTAATAGAGGGAATTCGAAAGGGGAGTGATGATTCTGTAAATTACCTCTATGACTCATTTTTTGATATCATAAAATCATATGTGCTTAAAAATTCAGGCACAGTGGATGATGCTTATGATATATTCCAGGATGCCCTGATGGTACTGTTTAAAAAGGCACAGTCAAACCATCTTGAACCCGGGACAGATATAAAGCGATATATTATAGGCGTATCCAGAAACCTGTGGCATGAACAAATAAGGAGGAAAAAGAAGGATGCAAACATTGAACCTGAGCCGGACGATGAATTTGATCCTTTTGCTTTACTCGACACCCCTCTTGAGCAAATAGTGCAGCGGTCTTTTCTTAAGTTAAAGCCCGAATGCCAAAAGATACTGGAGATGAGCATTATGGACAAAGATTATTCAGATATTGCCAGGGAGATGGATTATAAATCCGGGGAATATGCACGCCGTAAGAAATACCTGTGCAAGGAGGCATTGCTGAAAATCATCAAAGCGGATCCTGAGTACTGAGGATCATACAGGCCTTCAGCTTCAAAACAGTTACGGATAAAAATGAAATCATAATGTATAGTATTCAGTAATCCGTCAGGGATGTATCAGGCTTACTCCTTTCTTAAGCGGTAGTAATACCTCAGAGTCAAAAAGCCGGCAAGCATAAGGACAAGGATAATAATATATTTATGAAAAGTATAATACACCGGGCTGTCATCCCCGATAATCACCAGCGTACTCCAGAAGTAGGGATGTGATCTCATCTGGTCAGCTTCCTTAAGATACTCCATCCGTGCCTGCCTCAGAGAATGGCTTTTTGAGCGGCCTTTCTTTATATTGCGGTAGAAATTTTTAACGATCGTATTCCCGGAGAGGTCATCAACCTCCCATAATGACATGATTACGCTGGGACTGCCTGAATAGAAGAAGCCCCTGGCCAGGCTCATCACTCCTTCACCTGACTGAAGATACCCGCTTCCTGTATTACATGAGCTGAGAAATACCATTTTTGCATTTATATCAAGATTATAAACTTCATAGGTATTCAACATGCCATCCTCGTCTGTTTCAATCTCAGTACTGAAAACCATTCTCGAATACATAGGATTATTATCATTCAGCAGGGTGTGCATTGCCATATGCACAATATCACCCTCAACAGCATTTCTTTTAAAAGCGCTTTCAGTAGCCTGTGAATCAATATACAGGCTGCCACCCATTAGCTTATTGATAAAGACAGCTTCTTCCCTGGCACCGGGTATGTTGGCAAGGCTATCGCGTCCGGACTGCCTTGGCTGCATTATATCATCAATATCCATTCCTCCGCTGTAGTCCGGAGCAAAACTAACAACACTATTCCAAATGCCGGCTTTCGGGGACGGGGTCTCAGTCATCAGGGTACCGGAATATTCATAGAATATTTCATACTCATTAAGAAGGTAATCCAGTTCACGGTAATTTATTTCATCCGTATCCGGAACCGAGCTGATAAGTGTTTCAAAGGGTATATAATACATCAGGCCATCGGGTGAAACCACCATCCTGTCAGATATGAGATGATCTTTCACCGGAAGAATAAACATCTTATACAGATAATATGAAAGTGAAAGATACTCATTATACTGTGCTCTTGCACCCCCGTTTATTGCGGGATTAACCAGTATATCCCTGAACGCAAGTAATTTTTTCCTGAAATCACCGGGCAGATCCACTTTCTCAAGCAGGGTTGTATCGTCGTTCACAAGCATTATATAAAGGAGGCTGTCAGACATATAATATTCAATAAAATCGCCTGATCTTCCTATATTTCTTTTAATATCATCAGGGCTGCTTACGCTGGTGTTGTACTTAAGATCATAGTACCGCGGATAATCTTCCTTAAATACCTGCACCAGCGAATCATAGACTGTTGCGGATTTGAAGCTTAGCATTTTATAATGATCAATCAGTACAGGATCAGGTTCCGGTTTAGCCGTTTCGCTGTAAACCACTTCATTATAGTCACGTATATCCGAAAGCAGTTGCTTTTCCATTTCTGCAAGCTCTTGCGGCAGGCGAAAATTCATTGACCGGTTATTCCTGGTGGCAGCCAGCAATCCCGCCGCCTTTGATTTTTCCGATATTATAACAGAGCGTTCGAGGTAGTTCCGGTCGCCCGTAATACTATACAATTCGTACAGCACCAGCATGCCCATATTATAGGCATCATCAAAACGCCCGGATATACGGCTGCGACTTTCATCTTCATTTATCTCAAGCCTTGTCTTCTCGATAATCCCTATTGCCTCTTCCGCAGCTGACAGTGATGCTTTGAGGTCCTGAATACCGCCACCCCCGGAGCTGTACATTTCATGCAGCACACGGCTTTTCTGCACCAGGCCTAGCACCATATATCTTGACGAGATATCCAGTGAATCATCCAGCACCATATTGATATAGTCCAGGGATTCCACTGACCTGCCTGTTTTATGCATCAGGGTTGACAGGTACAGGTATGTCTCTGTTTTCACACGTGTATCATGATAATTACTCTCTGTATAAGGCAATATCTGAAGTAATATTTCCTCTGCCTTTTTATAATCCTCCCCATGCTTCAGGAGGAGGTAGGAAT
>JBKHBA010000223.1:0-4560 GCA_046542595.1 Bacteroidales bacterium
GCTTGTTTTTACCCCTTTTCATTCCAATTGCGGCGGGCAGACTGAATCGCCCGAGAATGTGTGGCTGACAGCTATGCCCCATATCTCAGATGTAACGGATCCCTATTGTGCCTTTTCAAGAAATGCACGCTGGACAAGAGAGATAGATAAAACGGAATGGATAAAATACCTGGCCGTACATGGCTATAAACATAGAGATGACCGGGACCTGGAGTTTGAACAGCTAAGCAGGAAACGTGACTATACAGCAGGTGATTTTTCATATCCGCTAACCAGGATAAGGGCAGAATGGGGTCTTAAGTCAGCTTTTTTCTCGCTTAAGCCGGATAATGATATAATACGTCTCGAAGGACGGGGATACGGTCATGGTGTCGGACTGTGCCAGGAAGGCGCATGGGTGATGGCTGAAAGAGGCTTTAAGATGAAAGAGATCATAGGATTTTATTTTCGGGATCTGCTGATTGCCGAAATAAATGATGTCAGACCTGCCCCTGTTGTTAGTATCACTTTTTAAGTACATTTGTACTTCAAATAAGCGATAATATGTTTGCTGTATATAAAAGAGAAATAGCCAGTTTTTTTACAGGGATGACAGCCTATATTGTCATTCTTGTCTACCTCCTTATCAATAGCCTGTTTATGTGGATACTGCCCGGTCAGTGGAATATACTGGACAGTGGCTATGCCAGCCTGGAGCCACTTTTTATTATCAGTCCATGGGTGTTCCTGTTCCTGGTACCTGCCGTGACCATGCGTATGGTGGCCGAGGAAAAACGCAGCGGAACCCTTGAACTATTGCTGTCGAGGCCGGTAACAGAAAGAGATATAATATATGGTAAGTACCTTGCCTCCGTTACACTGGTGCTGATGGCCCTGTTACCCTGTGTAATATATTATATATCTGTAAGTGTTCTGGGCGAGACTAGCGGTAATATAGACAGTGGGGGCACACTGGGAGCAGGCATCGGGCTATTCTTCCTGGCAGCTGTATATGCTGCCATAGGTATATTCGCCAGCACCATGAGCTCCAACCAGGTGGTTGCCTTTATCATTGCCGTGTTAACAGGCTTTATCCTGTTTGCCGGTTTTGACTCTCTTGCCACACTGCCCGGTTTAAAGAATATGGATGAATTTATTATAAGCCTTGGCATTAATGAGCATTATAAATCAATAAGCAGGGGTGTTATTGATTCCAGGGATATTGTATACTATGTCATTACTGTCCTGGTATTTACAGAAGCATCAAGGCTCCTGCTGGCGGCCCGCCGCCGGCAAACAGCTGTCGGGGACGGAAGAAGGCGACGGGTATACTGGAACATGGTGTCAGACTATTTCCTGAAGGTTCTGGCAGTAGTTCTGATAGCCCTTTTGTCTTCACAGATTACTTTCCGGGCTGACCTGACAGCAGATAAGAGGTATACCCTTTCGGACCAGACAAAGAAAGTGCTGTCAGGACTGGAAGATGATGTGTACTTCCAGGTTTATCTGGATGGCGATATGCCAATAGGCTTTAAGAAGCTGAGGCGATCGGTAAAAGCAATGCTCGATGAGTTCAGAACATATTCAGACAGAAAGGTGGATTATCTTTTTATTAATCCCTCGGAAGCAGAAGATGAGGCAGAAAGGAATAAACAGCAGTTATCACTGACGGAAAAAGGACTGGTGCCGGTAACCGTGATGGATAATGACGAAGAAGGCGGAAGATCGGAAAAGATGATATTCCCGGGTATGATACTCAATTATAACACGGTGGAGATACCGGTTAACTTCCTGAAGAATAATCCATCCCTGCCGCCTGAGGTTAACCTTTCGAACTCGGCGGAGGCACTGGAGTATGAGCTGATTCAGCCAATAGCCACGATTACCTCAGATACTGTTCACAGGGTGGCTTTTATAGAAGGCCATGGCGAGTTGGATGAGATGGAGGTGGCTGATATAACACTGGAGATGGCAAAATATTTTACAGTGGACAGGGGAACAATTAACGGGCAGCCAGGTATACTTGATAATTACTCAGCTGTAATTATTGCAAAACCATTATCCGTTTTCAGTGAGGAGGACAAACTGGTTATTGACCAGTATATTATGAACGGAGGCAGGATGTTATGGCTGGTTGATGAGGTGATGGTTAATAAAGACAGCCTGACGAGCGGTGGAACAATGGCATTATATAAGCCCCTGGGAATAGAAGATATGCTGTTCCGCTACGGTGTGCGTATTAACCCTGTTCTTCTGCAGGATACCGACTGCCAGATTATACCAGTAAGATCAACAGTGGGTGAATCGCAGCAGGTTATTCCTGTGCCGTGGATTTATAATCCTTTGTTGTACCCCTCCCCAACAAGTCCGCTTACCCGCAATATAAATAAGGTGAAAGGCGAATTTACCAATACCATAGATACGGTTGGGACGGGCAGCTCCGTTCGTAAAAAGATATTACTGACAAGCTCATCCGGCAGCCGGACTGTCAGCCCGCCCATGCTGATTAAGCTGGAGGATTATAAAAATCCGCCAGCCGAAGAAATGTTTACAGAATCATTCAACCCTGTAGCCGTACTTATGGAAGGAAGGTTTAAGTCGTTATATGCCAACAGGATGGTTGACTGGGGAGGTGGACAGTTGAAGAAAAGCAGTGACAGTACCAGTATGATCGTTATTGCCGATGGCGATATAATAAGAAATGAAGTGAGTATAAGGGGCAATAGAGCAAGGCCCCGTTCACTGGGAGCAGACAGGTATTCAGGACAGACCTATGGCAATAAAGATTTTATTATTAATAGCCTTAATTACCTGGTTGATGATAACGACCTTCTGAGCCTGCGCTCACGTGAGCTGAAGATACGCCTTCTTGACAGGGAAAAGGTGAAGGATAACAGGATTATGTGGCAGTTGATAAATACACTGGGACCTGTGTTTATTGTGCTCACCGGCGGATTGCTGTTTTTGCTTATAAGAAGAAGAAGATATGCAAGCTGATATTAAGAAAAGAGTTATAACAATAATAGTTATCCTTATTGCTGCACTTGCCCTTGTGCTGATAAGCAGGAAGGTTCCTTTTGGTACAGAAAATTCTGTCTTCCATGTGGAAAATACAGAACGCATATACCGTATAGTGATAAGTGGTGATCATAATGAGACTGAGTTGATACGCAGGCCGGATGGGTGGTTCCTTGATGAGGATATAGAAGCAAGGAAGGCGGCGGTAGATCTTATACTTAAAACCATAAGGGACATAAGGATTAAATCACCTGTCTCAGAGCAGACATTTAACCATCTGGTTGATAGTGAGAATGCTGAGCGCCTTGAAGTACGGATATACGGGAAAAACAGGCTTATACAGTCCTTTCATGTATATAAAATTACGGCAGGCACCTCACCCGGCATAATGAAGAGGAGGGAGGCAGCAAGACCATTTATAGTATATATACCCGGTGATGACTCTGATCCTGCAATGCGCTTTATTGCTGATCGTGAGTTCTGGATGCCTAATACTGTATTTGCCCTTGGCCCTGATCAGATATCCCGGGTAAAGGTTATATATAGGGATAAACCCGATTCATCATTCAGTATTGAAAGAAAGGGCAGGCAGATTGATTTTTCCTCTGCCGGCTATGAAGACACAGCTGTAGATACAATGGCTGCAGGAAGATATCTGAGTTATTTTAATTCTATCCCTTTTGAGAACTATGCTTATGGTATGAGCCGGGAAGATAAAGATTCAATAAGCTCAGAGCCTGTACTGTTCAGCATAGAAGTGGTTGCTGGCAGCACCGATACCACAGAGCTGCTGACATGGACAAGGTATATTATGAAAGGAGACAGCCTGGTACCGGATACCGACAGGTTGTGGGGAAGCAAAAATAAAGGCGACGACCTGTTTGTAATAAAATATTTTGACCTTGATCCGCTGATCAAATATCCCTCATATTTTATTTCAGACTGATTATTACTGGTGTTTCAACCCTGACTCGCTTATCAAATATACCTCATATTATATTTCAGACTGATTTTTATTTGAGGATAAAAGTTTTTTTACTAATATTGGTAAAATGTAATTAAGATAAAATATACCTTTGTTTCAGGTATTTAAGTCGCGAAAATATTGCGAGGAAATCTATTGCTAAAACTAAACAGACATAAAACATGAAATTCGTCGTATCAAGTACCGAGCTTCTGGGACATCTTCAGGGTATCAGTAAGGTGATAAGTACAAAAAACACTTTGCCAATACTTGATAATTTTCTTTTCAGACTGGAAGGAACTTCCCTTGAGATAACAGCTTCCGATCTTGAGTCAACCCTTATTACTAAAATGAACCTGGAGAATACAGACGGGGAAGGCAGTATTGCTGTGCCGGCCAGGATACTTCTGGATACGCTTAAGGAGTTCCCCGAACAGCCCCTCACTTTCGATATTGATCTTGAAAGCATGGCGGTTGATATCAGCTCGGAAAAAGGTAAATTCAGCATTGTAGGGCAGAATGGTGTTGATTTTCCCGTGCTGCCAACAATCAAGGAAGAAAAGAAGGTGGCTTTTA
The DNA here is from genome assembly GCA_046542595.1 of Bacteroidales bacterium. Taxonomy (GTDB): domain Bacteria; phylum Bacteroidota; class Bacteroidia; order Bacteroidales; family VadinHA17; genus UBA9300. The sequence continues at coordinate 4,538 of JBKHBA010000223.1, forward strand.
ATATAGATGCCGATATATTGATG
>JBKHBA010000224.1:0-4557 GCA_046542595.1 Bacteroidales bacterium
AAACTCAGGGCCGTGGTTATAGGCCCAAAGGCAAAGGAAAAAATTGATGGAGCAGTGGAAAAAGACCCTGAAGCGGTAAGAACACTGCTGGAGAAAGCAAACCAGCTCAATTTCTCTCCTAAACTGGTTGGAGGCGACACCGGGAAAGCCATCGGCTTTTATATTAAAGCCCTGGAAAGGATGGAGGCAGTTCAACCCCGGCAAAAAGAAGACTGGATATATGTTAACACCCTGGTGGTGCTTGCGGCTACATATGAAAAAACAGGTAATTATACTGATGCCTGTGCTGTTTATGAAAAAATAATGGACTATGATCCTGGTATCAGGTGGGTTAAAGAAGATCTTTATCCCGGCTGCAGGGAAAAAGCAGTAGCGGACAGATATCCCCTGCCATAAAATCACAGTCTAAAAGAATATAAGTATGATGAAATTAGTTAATATTGCATCTTCTAAAGATTAAGGCATCATTATTGCAACAAGCATATTTAATTATGGGGGAAGTATGGAAAAGATAAAAGAATTGACGTTCAGAACAATGGTAAAAGAGGCAGCGGAAAAATTTTCCGCCAGGCATGCCCTGTCTTTTGTAGACGAAGAAGGATACAGCTATGCCTCTGCACTGGAAAAGATGGAATCGCTTGTAGCTTTTTATGAAGCGCTTGGCATTAGACAGGGAGATAAGATTGCCGTACTGGGCATGAATTCACCTGAATGGGTTATCAGCTACCTGTCTGTCACATATATGGGAGCCACCGTTGTTCCTGTTCTGCATGATTTCACGGCCGGGGAGATAAACACCATCCTGGAACATTCGGAAGCAAAGGCTATTATAGTGTCGGAGAATATGAGAGCCGCACTGGAAAAGGTTCCGGCAAGCCTGGAGTATATTATCAGCATGGAAGATTTCTCACTGGTAAATGGCCGTGATGGCCTGCCATCTTATTCACCTGCAGGCAGGCCCGCAAAAGACTATGATGTCAAGCCTGATGACCTGGCAGCAATTATTTATACGTCAGGAACAACCGGCAGTTCAAAAGGGGTAATGCTCAGTCACAGGAATATCATCTCCAATGCCTATATGGGCAAGGACCTGCAGCATATAGATGATAAGGACAGGTTTCTTTCAATACTGCCGCTGGCACACACCTTTGAGAACACACTGGGAATGGTGATCCCTTTTCTCAGCGGCTCATCCGTGTATTACCTGCGCAAGCCGCCCACAGCACCGGTTCTGCTGCCGGCACTGAAAAAGATAAAGCCAACGATCATGCTGGCTGTCCCGCTGATAATAGAGAAGATATATTTCAGTAAGATAAAACCGGCTTTTAATAAAAATATATTAATAAAAACCCTTTATAAGATAGCTCCCACCAGGAAAGCCCTTAACAGGGCTGCCGGCAAAAAGCTTATGGAAACTTTCGGTGGCAAGGTGGTTTTCTTTGGTATTGGCGGCGCAAAAGTCAACCCGGAGGTTGAGCGTTTCCTTTATGAAGCCAAATTCCCCTATGCCATAGGCTACGGTCTGACCGAGACCGCTCCCCTGCTTGCAGGGATGGTGGGGCGACGAAAGGTTGAATCAACAGGACCTCCTGTCATGGGAGTGGAAATAAAGCTCAATGATCCGGATCCGGTTACCGGCGAAGGTGAAATATGGGCCAGGGGAGAAAATGTTATGAAAGGATATTATAAGAACCCTGAAAAAACGGCCGAGGTGCTGACACCTGACGGCTGGTTCAGGACAGGGGACCTGGCAGTGCAGGATGAGGACGGATTCATCTTTGTCAAGGGCAGGCTGAAAACGGTTATCATAGGCTCCAGCGGTGAGAATATATATCCCGAGGAGATAGAATCAGTCATCAATACCTTCAGGCATGTTGTGGAATCACTTGTCGTTGAAAAAGGAGGTAAAATAGTAGCCATGGTCCATATCAACCGTGAAGAGCTGGAAGAAAAATACCGGCATATGAAGGATGAGATGACCAGGGGGGTGGAAGAAAAGATCGAAGAGCTGATAGCAGAGCTCAATCACCAGGTCAACCAGCGCCTCAACAGGTTCTCACGGATAAACCAGTTCGTGCTGCACCCGGTACCCTTCCAGAAAACACCAACAAAAAAGATCAAGAGGTACCTTTATATTTAAACTTAAGGTATAACGGGGAACAAACAGCCATAGCGGGACTCTGATTGAGAGTCCCGTTACTTTTTTGGATGTTCCGGTCGCATAATATTTTGCCCGCTATAAATCATTTTCCTACAGAGTCCCCTTACTTTTTTCTGTTCCGCTTACATAAGATCTTGCCCATAATAAATCATTTTCCTATTTTGGCAGCTTTATTCATATTTTAAGCTTTTCGTTAAAGTAAAACCTTATGGCTAAAGCAGAGATTACTGGGAAAAAGACCGGTTTCCTCGGGATAATTGAAAGAGGGGGCAATGCCCTTCCCCATCCGGCAAGCCTGTTTGGCATTCTTGCACTGAGCGTACTTGTACTTTCACTTATAGGACACCTGTTTGACTGGCATGCAGTGCATCCGGCTACCGAAGAAACAGTGGATACCGTTAACCTTCTGTCAAAAGACGGACTGCACCGTATACTGCTTGAGATGGTCGATAACTACACCGGCTTTGCTCCCCTGGGCATAGTGATGGTGGCATTGCTGGGTATAGGTATAGCCGAAAGCAGCGGACTTATAAGCGCGGCCATAAGGTTCCTGGTGGCAAAGTCACCCGCAAAAATGCTCACCTTCGTAGTGGTAATGGCAGGCATTATATCAAATATAGCTTCTGACCTGGGCTATGTACTTATAATTCCCCTGGGAGGCATTATCTTTCATTCGGTGGGTCGACACCCCATAGCCGGCATAGCCGCTGCCTTTGCTGGCGTCTCAGGCGGTTTCAGCGCCAACCTGCTGATAGGTACCATAGACCCGCTGCTGGCCGGTCTCTCAACCGAGTCAGCCATGATAATCGATCCTGAATACTATGTGCTGCCAACAGCCAATTATTATTTTATGGTAGTGTCAACGATAATACTTTCAATAGCAGGCACCTGGGTAACACACCGCTTTGTGGAGCCCAAACTTGGTACTTACAGGGGCGATGTGCCGTCCGAAGCCCTGGAGAAACTGACGCCTGCCGAGAAAAAGGGACTCAAATGGGTTACGGCGGTAACCCTTGCTATATTTGCCGTGCTGGCAGCCGGACTCATACCTGAGAACGGACTGCTGCGCGGACCCGACGGCTCCCTATTCGCCTCACCCGTGCTCAAGGGTTTTATAGCGGTTCTTTTCATTGTAGCTGCCATAATAGGGATAGTCTTTGGTGTTATAACAGGCACATTCAAAAACGATGCCGATGTGGTTAAGGGAATGGTGGATAATTTAAAAACACTGGCTGCCTTCCTTGTACTGGTTTTCTTCGCAGCACAGTTTGTGGCCTTTTTTAAATGGAGCAACCTTGGACTCTTAATAGCCATCAAGGGTGCGGAAGGACTGCAGAGCATTGATATGGGACTTATTCCCCTTGTCATACTTTTTATACTTCTCTCAGGCTTTATCAATATGTTTATGGGTTCAGCCTCGGCCAAATGGGCCATACTGGGTCCGGTATTCATCCCCATGTTCATGCTGATGGGCTACTCCCCCGAGCTGTCTCAGGTAGTATACAGGATAGGCGACAGTATCACAAACATGATATCGCCCATGATGAGCTTCTTCGCCCTTATCATTGTCTATTTTGAAAAATACGATAAAAAAGCCGGTATAGGCACCCTGATGTCAACCATGATACCATATACCGTTGTCTTCTTTATCTTCTGGTCACTACTGCTGATAGCATGGATATTGCTGGATCTGCCGCTCGGACCGGGAGCAGGGCTGTATTACGGGTAAAGGCTTAATCAAATACTTCTCCGTTCAAGTCATTCGGAAACCTGGATTCAAAACTTTGTCATATCCGTTAATCATATCCTGGTATGAAAGGCAAAACCGTGTTATATCATTGGCCCAACAATCCCTCGCTCCCTGTCTCACTTTTTCTTTTGAATAAACAACAGCACTATGATGCCGAGCCTTGCTATGAGAAACAAAAAGGCTCCCATAAGAAGGTTTAACAGTGCAATTTTCAGGCCGCCTGCAAGCAGGTGAGGTGCCAGTTCGCCATGCGCTTCAATGCTGTCAAAGGCCGTGATCAGGCCTATGGTATGTCCCAGGAAAGCCCAGGCCAGGGTAAACCAGCCAAACGAAGTCAGAAGTTTTATTGTTTTCTCATTATCCTTCTTTATTACCAAAGCCCGTATAAAGAGAATAAGAATAATAATGAGCATTACAAGCATGGGGTAAGTGAAGAAGGGTCCACCGTCATTTAACTTTGAAACAATTGCATTCATAATATCAAATTTAAGGATTAATACTGAATCCAATATATATAACTTAACAGCACCATTATTCTTTTATCGACAGCAGGCAGGCATTACCACCGGTTTAACTGTTTTAGCGCTATAAACCAGCGTCATTAAAAGTAAAATGCTGTAATGATCGCTAATACTGCATTCTGTCG
>JBKHBA010000225.1:0-4536 GCA_046542595.1 Bacteroidales bacterium
TACCCTGTTATTCAGGCTGATCATCGAAAATGGATTGTCATTATAGAAATGTTACTGGAAGACCTTAAAAAAAAAGATATAATACTGGCATCCCGCTCACCCAGGAGAAAACAGTTGCTTGAGTCGCTGGGCATCGACTTCAGGATTGAGAAACCGGATGACTGCGAGAAATATCCTCCCGGACTTGAAAGGGAAGAAATAGCATTGTATATTGCAGTAAAGAAAGCCGAATCAGTGATCCCGGGAAAAGCTGCCGGGCAGATTATTATAGCATCCGATACCATAGTCTGTATAGACGATACTATACTTAATAAGCCTGCAGACAGGACAGAGGCGGTGCAGATGCTGAAACGGCTGTCAGGCAAAGAGCATTTTGTTATTACTGCTGTATGTATTGCCGGCATACTGAAGACACGTTCTTTCTATTCGGAAACGAAAGTCAGGTTTACAGAACTGCAGGATGAGGAAATAGAATATTATATTGATCATTATAAGCCCTGGGATAAGGCCGGGGCCTACGGTATACAGGAGTGGATCGGTTATATTGGTATCGAAAAGATTGAGGGATCATATTTTAATGTTATGGGACTGCCTGTTCAGAAATTGTATGCCGGGCTGAAGGAGTTTATTAAGGAATAATTAATGGAAAACCTGCCCGGATAAAACCGGGTAGACAGAAACAAAGAGGAATAATTAATAATTATTACAAAGGAAAACCTGCCCGGATAAAACCGGGGAGACAGAAATAATGAGGAATAATAAATAATAACTTATATTACAAATAACCTTACTATGAAAAAATTGCTTATTGTATTACTGCTTGGGCTGATGACAGCCCCCTTTGCACGCTGTGATGAAGGTATGTGGATACCTTTGCTGATAGAGAAATTTAATATTGAGATAATGCAGGAGAAGGGATTTAAGCTGAGTGCAGAGGATATTTACAGTATTAACCAGGCCAGCATGAAAGATGCCGTTATGATTTTCGGCGGTGGTTGTACTGCCGAGCTGATAAGCCCGGAAGGACTGATAATAACCAATCACCACTGCGGCTACGGCCGTATACAATCCCACTCAAGCCTTGAGAATGATTATCTGACCGATGGTTTCTGGGCTATGTCGGCCGAAGAGGAACTGACAAACCAGGGACTCACCGTTACTTTCCTTAAATATATGGAAGATGTAAGCAAAGAGGTATTGAGAGGGGTGAAAAAAAGAATGACGGAGGAAGAAAGACAGGAGGTGATAGAATCGAATATTTCGGAAATAATTACTGAGGCAACCGAAGACAATCATTATTCCGCTTTTGTCAGGCCCTTTTATATGGGTAACCAGTTTTTTCTTTTTGTAAATGAGACATACAGGGATGTAAGGCTGGTGGGTGCCCCGCCTTCAGCCATTGGGAAATTCGGAGGTGATACCGATAACTGGATGTGGCCACGGCATACAGGTGATTTTTCATTATTCAGGATATATGCAGATGAGAATAATATGCCCGCAGATTATTCAGAAGATAATGTACCTTATAAGCCTGCCTATCACTTTCCAATATCGCTGAAGGGTGTTGAGGAAGGTGATTTTACCATGGTGTTTGGTTACCCGGGAGGAACATCACAGTACGTTCCATCATACCATATCTCAATGCTTATAGATTATATCTATCCTGAAATGATTGACCTGAGGACTGTAAAACTGGATATAATAAAAGCAGATATGAACGCTGATCCGGGGGTGAGGATTAAGTATGCCAGCAAAGCTGCAGGTATATCCAATTCATGGAAAAGGTGGATAGGTGAGAAGTCGGGTATGACAAGGCTTAATACCGTAAAGAAGAAAAAGGAGTTTGAAGATGAATTCACTTCCTGGGTTAATGATAAGAGAAGGAGACAAAAAGACTATGCCCACCTGCTGCCGTCCTATAAAGAGCTATATGAGGAGATGCAGGAATATTCACTGGTTAACTCATATTCCTCGGAAACACTGGGACGCAGCGGGGTGGAAGCTATAAGTATAGCCGCTTCGTTTATCCCCCTGGTGGAGGCAGTCAAAAATGAAGCCGGCGGGGAGGAAACAGACAGGATACTTGAAAGGCTGTCATCCCGCTTGAAGCGTGTTTATCAGAATTATAATATGCCTACGGATAAAAAGATATTTATTGCCATGATGGAACTGTATGGAGAGAACCTGGATGATAAATGGCAGATACCTGAATACAGGGAGTTATACAGCTTATGTGACGGCGATTTTGAGAGTATAGCGGATGGCATATACGAAAAAAGTGTCTTTACCGATAGTGAGAAGGCCGGGCAGTTTGTTTCAAATTTTGACAGGCGCCTTATAGGTCAGCTGGAAACAGATCCCTTATATAAGCTGGCAAAGGGTATTAATACCTTCCTTGATGAAAAGGTGAGAGACAGATACCTGGAACTGTCACGGGAAATATCAAGACTTGACAGGCTGTATATGAAAGCACAGCTCGAGTTTGCCGGTGATAAGCGTCTGTGGCCTGATGCCAACTTCACCCTCAGAGTGGCCTATGGCGAGGTAGGAGGATACGAACCCAGGGATGCTGTTTATTATACTCATTATACAACGCTTGAGGGTATAATGGAAAAGGATAACCCGGAGATATATGATTATGACGTACCTGAAAAGTTAAAGCAACTGTATGATGAAGGTGATTACGGGAGGTATGCGCAGGACGGTGACATGCCCGTTTGCTTTATAGCAAATAACCACACTACGGGCGGCAATTCTGGAAGCCCGGTGATAAATGCCGACGGACACCTGATAGGGATTAACTTTGACCGCGCATGGGAAGGAGTGAGCAGCGACCTTATGTTTAACCCTGAACAGAGTCGTAATATAAGTCTCGATATCCGTTATGCCCTCTTCCTGATTGAAAAATTTGCCGGTGCAGGATACCTGCTCGATGAAATGACAATAGTGGAATAATCATTAATAATACAGCTTATGAAAAAAGATGCCAGGGAAACAGTGAGGGTTTATTCAGCATTGCTTAAATCAAACAGGCTGGAAAAAATTGATATTGATGTGATTGATCATGCTTATTGTCCAAACGGGCACAGCCTGATAACCGAGGACTTTACCTTTTGTGACTTTAAAGCTATTAAGCTTAAAATAAGAAATAAAAAATTTGTGACCGATATTTTTATCTCCCCTGTTATGGGTGATAAAAATAAAGCTACCATAGAAGACAGGCTTGACAGGGATCTTACGTATGAGTTTCTCTGCCCGGAATGCAATGCCAGTATGCCACTGGCGAGCCCGTGCAGTTGCGGAGGCTCACTGGTGGCCCTTTATCTTGATAAAAGCCTTAGACTGTCAAAATCTGTGACCATATGCAACAGGTTTGGCTGTCAGCATTGCGAGGTGGAAGGTATAGACGAGCTTAAAAGGATGCACCTGTAGGGTGTATAGTATTATTCATGCAGGGGCAGGGTAAAACTGACAGTGGTACCTTCGCCTTTGCTGCTTGTTATATTCATTTCTCCCCCGTTCACCTTTGCCAGGTCATAGCAAAGCTGGAGGCCCAGCCCGGTACCTTTTTCTCCCTTTGTGCCGGGGGTGCTTTTAATGACACTTTCCTTTTTATGTTTCTCCAGGCTCTCCGCATCCATGCCTGTACCGTTATCCCTTACCGATATTTTTATATAAGACCCCGTATCCTTTATCTGTTCTGCCAGTACATTTATCCTCCCTTTCTCCTCTGTGAATTTAATAGCATTGGAGATGAGGTTTCTGAGTATGATACTTACCAGGTCACGGTCAAACCAGGCAAGGGTGGGTCCGCGGTGGGTGAAGCTCAGCTCAATACCTTTTCTCTCTGCCTGTGAATTCATAATATTGAAGACACCCAGAACTATATCAGTAATATTCCATTTGCCGGGATGGTACTCTATACGGTCCTGCTGACCCTGACCCCATAAAAGAAGATTATCAATAAGGTTGCCTGCAAAATCAACCTGTTTCTCCAGCTCTCTCCGCAGTTCCTTATCTCCCATCCCTTCCATACCTTCCATCCCTTCCTTTTCTTCCTCCTCCATCTTTATCATGTCGATAAGCATGGAGAGGTTGGAGACGGGGGCTTTCAGATCATGGGCTATAATGGAGAATATGCGGTTTTTTATTTTTATGCCTTTCTCAAGCAACTCGTTTTTTTCCTCTATCTCATCCTTCTGTCTTTCAATCTTATTCTTCTGGTTTGCAAGCTCTGACGTTCTTTCTATTACCAGGTCTTCCAGGTTATGGCTAACATATTCCAGCTCGTCCGAGAGGCGCTTTTCTTCATTGAACAAACGGACCCACCTGCTTATAAGGATGATAACCTGGATAAATATAAATATGGTGGTGGCGTAGGGCAGGATAAAACTGTCCACAAAAAGTATGCTTGACCTTGACAGGCCTATGTCATTGAAGGCGCCTGCCATAACCACAGCGAAACCGATAATGTTCAGTATGCCTGTTCTCTGTCCTTTAAGAAGGGATAAGAAACTTTTTACTCCGTAATACAGT
>JBKHBA010000226.1:0-4502 GCA_046542595.1 Bacteroidales bacterium
AGGCATCTCTTCATTTTCACCCGGTCTTATACTGGGCTTCATGGTTCTGTCATGGAGCTTTGATACAGGTGCTTACCTTTTCGGGTCATGGTTCGGAAAACATAAGCTCTGGAAAAGAATATCACCTGAAAAATCATGGGAGGGCTTTGTATCAGGACTCATAATCAGCCTTATCATTGCCTGGCCGGTATCCCTGTGGATCCATATAATCGATCTTAAAAGCTGGCTAATAATTGCTGTGATTATATCCATTACCGGTACCCTTGGCGATATGGTGGAGTCAATGCTTAAAAGAAGTGTGGGAGTTAAGGACTCGGGATCACTTCTTCCCGGGCACGGAGGCATGCTTGATCGTTTTGACAGCCTCATATTATCACTCCCGTTTGTATTTATGTATATTATACTTTTTGGTTGATTTATACTATATGATTAGATTTGCTATAAATGAAGATTCACCGGGAAGGATATAGCCTGGTATTATACAGCCTGGGCACCGCAGCTGTAATAAATGCCGTATTAATCTTGTTATTCAACGAGATAAAGTATCTCTGGATAAGTACGCTGACTGTCTCGGTACTTTTTGTATGTTTTCTGATTTACTTCTTCCGGAAACCTGAAAGAAGGGTTCGTGAAGATGCCTCCAGAATACTGGTGCCGGCTGATGGTGAAGTGGTTGCCATAGAAGAAGTATTTGAAGATGAGTATTTTAAAGACAAAAGGCTGCAGCTGTCTGTTTTTATGACAGTATTTAATGTACACAGTAATACTTACCCGGTATCAGGGAAAATAAAATACATTAAATATCACCCGGGGAAATTTTTTATTGCCAGCCATCCCAAATCCTCATTATATAATGAAAGGCTGTCGCTTGTTATTGAAACAGAACAGGGGGTGGAAATTATGGTAAGGCAGATAGCCGGAATGGTGGCACGCCGGATAGTTTCATATGCCTCACAGGATTCGGAAGTGAAGCAGGGGGATGAACTGGGCTTTATTAAATTCGGATCAAGGGTTGATATTTTCCTGCCTGCAGGAACAGAACCACGGGTGACCCTTCATCAGAAAGTGAGGGCCAATATTGATATGCTGGCAAAGCTGGAAAAACTGAAATAATATAAGGATAAATGAAACAGGCTTGTCAAAAGTTTTGTAAATTTTCACGTGATTATATTTTATTTATTTCAATAGCCACATGGAACTTATCATTAAAAAAAATCATACTCTTAATGTGAAGTAATGATGATTATTTAATGGACGTTTCATGTTCAAAAATTTTAAACAGATGAAAGAAACAGAAAGAAAGGAAGACAATAAGGTAGTAAAGGTAAGTGATGATGTGAGCTGGATAGGGATACTTGATTATGATATCGTTACTTTTGACATTGTTATGGAAACCGAGTACGGTACCAGCTATAATTCCTATTTTATAAATGCAGAGAAGAAAGCCATAATAGAAACAGCCAAAGAGAAGTTTGCCGACACATATATTGATAAAATAAAGCAGCTGGCTGATCCCTCTGAAATAGAATATATCATTTTCAATCATACTGAGCCCGACCATTCGGGATCATTGAAACACGTGCTGCAGCTGGCCCCGGAGGCTACGGTTGTGGGCAGCGGCAATGCTATACGGTACCTGAACGATATGGTTGACATCCCTTTCAAAAGCCGGGTGGTGAAAGACGGTGATACGCTTGATCTCGGGAATAAGACCCTCAGGTTTATTTCAGCTCCCAACCTGCACTGGCCTGACACAATGTACAGCTATCTCGAAGAAGATAAGCTTCTGTTTACCTGTGACTCTTTCGGGGCACATTATTGTGATGACAGGATCTTTGATGATAAGGTTGGTGATTTTGATGATGCTTTTAAGTATTATTTTGATGTCATACTGAAGCCTTACAGCCGCTTTATGCTGAAGGCCATTGAAAAGATACGGCCTCTGGAGATTGATGCCATATGCACGGGACATGGTCCGGTGCTTAGAAAAGAGTGGAAAAAGTATGTTGACCTGAGTGAGAAATATGCCCGTGAATATCTTGAGCTTACAATAGGGGAAAGACAGAAAAGAGTTCTGATAACCTATGTATCGGCTTACGGCTATACAAGAGAGATGGCAGAAGCCATAGCCATGGGTATAGAGAGCCAGGGTAACACAGGGGTTAAATTGCTTGATATTGAACATATATCAATGGGAGATATTGAAGCAGAGATTGTGAAATCGGACGCACTGCTGGTTGGCTCGCCCACCATCAATCAGAATACACTTGTACAGGTATATAAGCTCTTTGCTGTAATTAACCCGCTCAGGGATAAGAATAAGCTGGCAGCTTCATTCGGCTCATATGGATGGAGCGGTGAGGCCGCCGGGATTATTGCGGCCAACCTGAAAAGCCTTAAGCTCAGGGTGCTGGATGAAAATGCTGCTTTTAAGTTCAGGCCGGAGGAAGAGAAGAGGACGGAGCTGGTAGCTTTCGGAAACCGTTTTGCCAAAGAACTGGTATCCTGAGATCCCTGTCCATAAATTGGGGTAATTTCGAAAATATCTTAAATTTGAATTCTGATATGAACTGTAACATAAAGCTGTCTTTATTCCTTTGCAGCTCTGCCGACAATGTTGATTTGGATCTTTAATATGAGCTTAATAAAAAATACCGCCGGCAACATTTTCCGTTTCTACAGAGACGGCTTCAGAAACATACCAGGCTGGGGAAGGAAGCTGTGGCTGGTAATTATTATCAAGCTCTTCCTTATGTTTGCTGTCCTTAAGGTGTTTTTCTTTCCCGATCTGCTGAAAAACAATTTTGACAGCGACAGGGAAAGAGGCGAGCATGTCTTAAAAGAATTATTAATTAAAACAGATACAGATGATTGATAATATCGATCTATCCCTTGTTGACTGGTCGAGAGGCCAGTTTGCACTTACAGCCATATATCACTGGCTCTTTGTTCCTTTAACACTGGGCCTGTCCTTTATCCTGGTGATAATGGAAACAAAATATGTGCGGACAGGCTCGGAGAAATGGAAGAAGACAACAAAGTTCTGGATGAAATTATTCGGTATCAATTTTGCCATTGGTGTAGCAACCGGACTGATACTGGAGTTTCAGTTCGGCACTAACTGGTCCAATTATTCCTGGTTTGTAGGGGATATATTCGGGGCCCCGCTGGCCGTGGAAGGGATGATGGCTTTTTTCCTGGAGTCCACCTTTATTGCCGTTATGTTCTTTGGCTGGGATAAGGTAAGCAAGCGTTTCCACCTGGTGTCGACATGGCTGGTAGCTATTGGGGCCAACCTGTCGGCTTTATGGATACTGGTGGCCAATGCCTGGATGGAGAACCCGGTGGGTATGATCTTTAACCCGGATACAGCACGTAATGAGATGATGAACTTCTGGGAAGTATTGTTTAACCCGGTGGCTATTGATAAATTCTTCCATACCATAAGTTCGGGCTTTGTGCTGGCTTCACTGTTTGTGACAGGTATCAGCGCATGGTTTCTTATACGTAACCGTGAAAAGGAAATGGCTCTTAAGAGCATGAAGGTGGCAGCTGTGTTCGGTGCCTTTTCATCCCTGCTGCTGATATATACAGGCGATACATCATCACGTACAATAGCCGATGTTCAACCTGTGAAGTTTGCTGCCATGGAGTCGCTGTACGAGGGACAGACCCAGGCCGGACTGACAGTATTCGGAATACTTTCTGCCGTGGAGGAGAAGGATGGCTTTGTTGAAAGGGAGATACTTGCACAGATTGAGATACCCGGCTTTTTGTCCGTTATGACTCACGGCGATAAGGATGGGTATGTACCCGGACTCAAAGACCTGGTGTACGGTAATGAGGAATATGGCATAATGGCGGCCGCGGAAAAGATGGAAAGGGGTAAGCATGCAAGGATGGTGCTGCTTGATTACAGGGAGGCCAGGGAGATGGATAATACCCTGGTGGCAGACAGCCTCGGGACATTGTTTGCAAGCGAGGATTTCCAGGAGGACTATTTCAGGTATTTTGGATATTCATATCTCAACCGTCCCTCGGATATCCTCCCCAATGTGCCACTGATCTTCTATACTTTTCACCTTATGGTGGCCCTCGGGTTCCTGTTCCTGCTGCTACAGGTACTGACATGGTATTGGTCCTGGAGGGGGACACTGGGCAGGAAGAAATGGTTTCACTGGGTACTGTTGTTTAGCATACCACTGCCATACCTGGCTTCTGTGCAGGGATGGCTGGTAACGGAAATGGGACGCCAGCCCTGGGTTATACAGGACCTCATGCCCGTAGGCATAGCGGTATCAAGCATCAGCACCTCAACAGTACAAACAACGTTCTGGTTATTCGCCGCACTTTTTACCGCCCTTCTTATAGCAGAAATATCCATAATGACCAGGCAAATAAAAAACGGACCTAAAATAGAGGAGGAATAATTATGATTATGCTTTTGTCACATGCCTTTCTTCAGGAATACTGGTGGTTTATTATCTCCCTTCTTGGCAGCC